>DATLNZ010000088.1 GCA_035536535.1 Actinomycetota bacterium
AGCACCGCCGGCAGGACCAGCAGCACGTAGAGGCCCCCGAGCCTCAGTCCCAAAAGGGCCGCAGCCACCGCTCCCACCAGCGCAAGCCAGATCCACATGTCCGCCTCCTCCACTGTTCAGCTTCCGGACGACCCCTTCAGCAGGCTCCCGAACCCAAGCTGCAGGATCGACCGGAACGTCTTCTCCGTCGTCTCCACCACCGCCCCCACCAGCTCGTCCAGCTCCCCGGCCGCCAGCGCGGCCAGCGGCATCCGCCCCACGAGGCAGATCACTCCCTCGGCCCCCTCAAAGGCGAACGCTACCCGTCCCGCCGCGAAGTTGGTCCGAAGCAGGAACTGGTAGACCTCCGCCTGGCTCTCGACCGGCTCCACGATGACGTGGCTGACCACCGTGACGGTCCGGGAGCCGATGGACAGCTCAAGCGGGATCCACCGTCTGGCCTGCCCGGGGATCCGGACGTACCAGAACCCGTCCCGGACCCTTTCCCACGTGCAGTCCGAAGGCAACCCCCCGAGCCACGCCCGGATCACGCCCGCCGCCTGCACGCGGTTCACCGCAGCGCCAGCTCCGCCACCACGGGGAAGTGGTCCGAAGGCCAGCGGCCGCCCACCGGCTCGCGAAGGATGTCCGCCGACAGCACCGTCCAGGACGAGTCGCACATCACGTAGTCGATCTTCGCCGGACGGGCCTTGCCGGTGAACTTGTGGAAGGTCCCCGCCTCCTGCGCCTCCGGACGCGCGACCCGGAACGTGTCGCGGAGCCCGGCCCCCCTGAGGACGTCCAGCGTCGGCGAGTCCTCGTCCGCGTTGAGATCACCGGTCAGGATCACCGGCAGTCCCTCGAACTGCGCGAGCCGGCCGACGAGCAGCCTCGCACTCTGCTCCCGGGCCGTGGGTCCCCGGTGGTCGAAGTGCGTGTTGAGGACGGCGAACCTGCGTCCCGCGGCGCGGTCGGACAGCACCGCCCACGTGCACATGCGCGCCACGGTTGCGTCCCACCCGATCGAGCCCACAACGGAAGGACGTTCACTGAGCCAGAAGTGCCCGTGGCGCTCGAAACCGAATCTGTCGCGCCGCGCCAGCACGGGGGTCTGCTCGCCGCGGCCGAACGTCCTGCGTCCGCGGCCCACCGAAGCGAACTGACGCAGCGACCGGCGCAGGTGCCACAGCTGAAACCAAAGAACCTCCTGCAGGCCGGCCGTGTCGGGAGCCGCCGAGCGGATCGTCTCCACCACCGCGTCGCGGCGGAGCCCCCAGCGGTTGAGAGGATCCATGGCGAGCCCGAATCGGATGTTGAACGACATCACGCGCAGGGGGCGGCTCATGTCGTGCTCTGCCAACGCAGTGACTCAGCCGACGTCGGTGGAAGGAGTGCTCAGTGGGGGGTGCAGTTAGGCCGCTTCGTTCGAGCGCGCGCGCTGATACAGCGTCTCGGGCGCAATATCTGCGCCGTTAGGCCATCCCACTGATCCGGCCTCGATGAAGAAGCTTGCGAAGTACCCGAAGTCGCGTAGGGGCTCGAACACCGGTCCATCGAGCCAATCTTCGAAGTCCACCGTGGCCTCGGTGCCATCGTTGAAGACGAGGTGAATCCTGTACGAACCTCGGTACTCGGCTCCTACAACCGACGGCAGAACCTCCACGACCGACCTCCCTTTAGTCCAGGGGCTCTATTCTCTCAAGCCTCTCGCTCGCGCGCGCACGATTCCAGTTGGAGGTTAGAGCCGGCTCGTTCGCGAGTGCCCATTCGCGGATTAGTCGAAGTGCGGTCCGAGACCTCAGAGAGCCGGCGTGCAGCGCCCCGTCAAAGGTGAACGTAGCCTGCTGGCCCTGGTACTCGGCGTGGAAGTGCGGAGGACCATGCTCGCGGTAGTACATGCGAATGATGATTCCGTAGAACGTCGAGATGATCGGCACGTTCGACTCCGACCCGGTGCGGGCAAGCAACCCCTCGAGTTTGACGCTCCGGACGACAGTGCGAGTCTAGAAGTAACTCAGCGGGCGGGGTCGTCCAGGACCGAGAGGTGGCGGTGGGAATCAAGGGCCCCCCGGCGCCCGGACCGGAACACCCCTTCGCGCAGCCGCTCACGGGTGGCGATCTCGTTTCCGTGATAGCCCTCGAAGGCGTCCGGTGAGGCGATGAAGATCTCGCCGGGCTCCCCCGGCGGACAGCCGGCCTCCGACTGGTCGCGCACCGAAACGGCGTCCGGTGCAGCGACCGGACCGGCCCCCGTCCGGCGGACCCCGGTATCGCCCTCCGGCCACCACAGCGCATCCAGAACCGGCGTCTCGGCAGAAACAGCGTCGATGACCTCGACGGACGCGCCGCTGCCGGACGCGGCCTTCAGGCCCGTCGGCAGTCCCTCGTCCACCAGGTCCGCGAGCTGCGGCCCGGAGTAGTGAAGGTGCGTGCAGCGTTCCCGCACCAGGTCCCGGATCGTGCCCGCGGGGGCCGGGTGCCGTGCCGCGACCAGACAGGCACCGGTCCGGACGACCGGAAGCACAGCCTGCGGCAGCGTGGTCCCCTCGCCGAGCGGGACGGCTGAGTACAAACGGTCCTCGGCCCCCAGAAAGATCTCTTCCGCGGCCCGCGCGGCCGTGGCCAGCAGCCGCCGGTGCGTCCACCGCACCGCCAGGGACCGCTCGCCGCCCGTGAAGGTCAGCGCGGCGAGGTCGCCGGGGGCCGGCGCGGCCTCCGGGTCCAGCGCCGGGGACGCCACCAGGGCGGCCTCCAGCGACTCGCGCGGCTCGATGAGCCCGGGCGGGGCTTCGCGGTCGATGGCCAGCAGCCCGTCGTCGGCGACGAACGCGTCGAACGTGCCGTCGTCCAGCAGCGGGGCGTACTTCGGCTCCACGACCATGACGTCCACACCGGCGGTGGCAATGTCTTCGGCGAGGTCGTGTCCCTTGCGTCCGGTGTCCAGGAGGGCGGCGACTCCTCCGGCCAGCGACGCGGCGAAGACCGAGACGAACGCGTCCGGGACGTTGTCCGCCAGCAGGCCCAGGTGCGGAGGATCGCCACCCGAACGCTCCACCAGGCAGGTGGCCATCCTGCACGCCCGCTCGTACAACTGCGCGTAGGTCAGCGACGCACCTTCGAAGCGCAGGAACACGGCGTCCGGGGTGCGCTCGGCGCGCTCCCTCACGAGCTCCGCCAGGGAGTCGACCACGCGTGGCTCAGTCAAGGGTGGACGTGAGGAGGGCGGCGACGACCGGCGGCGGACACATGGAGTCCTGCCATTGTCCCCCATGACGCCCCCCTTGCCGCAACCGGACGGCATCGACCACACTCGTTGGCTGCCAATGTCGAAAGCTCCCACCGCACATCCCGCCGTTCACCCGGACCTGGAGGCCGAACAGGCCCACCTGGACCTGGCCTACGAACGCCTGGCCGAGATGCGGGAGTCGGCCGTGAGCCTGCGCGACTCGGCCCTCGGCTTCGGAGCGGGCGGGACGCACCAGTCGCGCTACGAGCGCGACGTCTTCCACCAGGCGGGACTGTCGCGGCTGGAGGCCCTGGAGCTCGGCGACCGCTCGCTGTGCTTCGGACGCATAGACCGCAGCGACGGAGAGCACTTCCACATCGGACGAATCGGCGTGTCCACCCAGGAGCGGCGTCCGCTGGTGGTGGACTGGCGGGCCCCCGTGGCCGAGCCGTTCTACCGCGCGACCGGACGACACCCGATGGGGCTGTGGCGCCGGCGGCACTTCGACACCAAGGGCCGCCGGCTTCTGGGTATCGAAGACGAGTTGTTCGGCGACGGCGAGGGCCTGGGGCTGTCCGGCACGGGCGCACTGATGTCGGCGCTGGAGCGGGTCCGGTCCGGCAAGATGCAGGACATCGTCGCCACCGTCCAGCGCGAGCAGGACGAGATCATCCGGGCCCCCATGGCCGGCGTGTTGGTCGTCCAGGGGGGGCCGGGGACCGGCAAGACCGCCGTGGCGCTGCACCGGGCGGCGTATCTGCTGTTCACCTACCGCTACCAGCTCGAGCGCCGCGGAGTCCTCTTCGTAGGGCCGAACCCGGTGTTCCTTCGCTACGTAGACCAGGTCCTGCCGGCCCTCGGCGAAAGCGGCGTCGCGCTGAGCACGCCGTCCGGACTCGTGCCCGACCTGACCGTGCGGGGATCCGACTCCGCCGAAACAGCCCGCGTAAAGGGCGACGCCCGCATGGCGCGCTTCGTGGCCAACGCTGTGCGCGACAGGCAGCGGCCGCTGACCAAGCCGCTGCGAGTCGGCTTCGACGGGCTGGTGCTGACGCTGACTCCGCGCGACAGCCAGGACATCGTGGCCTCGGTCAAGCGCACCGGCGGCAAGCACAACGCGCGCCGCGTCCAGCTGGAGCGGCTGGTGTACAAGCGCCTCTTCGCGATCTACCGGACCGCTGCCGCCGCCGACAGCGGGCGCGCCTCGCTAGGGGGCCGGGCCGAGGTCACGCAGGACGACCTCGTGCACGACCTGCGCCGCGAGCCGGAGGTGGTCCGGACGTTCGAGCGCATGTGGCCGATGCTTTCGCCCCAGGAGCTTCTCCACGACCTGTACAGCGCCCTGCCCCTGATCGCCTCGGCGGGACGGGGGGTGCTGTCCGAGGCCGAGTGCCGCAGCCTGTACCGGGCCCCCAGCGAGCGGATGTCCGACGTCCCATGGTCGCCGGGCGACGTCCCGCTTCTGGACGAGGCGTTCGTGTGGCTCGGCGTCCGCAAGCGCAAGCGGGAGCCGGGCGACGACGAGATCACGAGCTACGGACACGTCGTGGTGGACGAGGCCCAGGACATGTCCCCCATGCACTACCGGATGCTCGAGCGGCGCGCCGACCTCGGGTCGATGACGGTGGTCGGCGACATCGCCCAGGCGACCTCGCACTCGGCGGTGCCCAGCTGGCAGGAGGCGCTGCGCCATCTCAACACCAGGCACGGGTCCACGGTCGCGGAGCTGAGCGTCAACTACCGGACGACCGCGGAGATCATGCAGCTGGCCGGACGAATCCTGCGCACGATCGTCCCGGAGCTCAAGGAGCCCGAATCGGTGCGGTCCGGACCGGCCCCCGCGTTCGTCCGCTCCGGCCCGGAGTCGCTGCCGGCCGACGTCGCGCGCACGGCAGTCGGCGCGGCCGCTGCCGAGGACTCCGGGACCGTGGCGGTGATCTGTCCGGACTCGCTGCGCCCGGCTCTATCCGCGGCGCTATCCGAAGCGGGGGCCGACTTCGCCGACGCCGCCGAGTCCGGACTTCGCTCCCCCATCACGCTTGTCCCGGTCTGGCTGGCGAAGGGACTGGAGTTCGACGCTGTGGTAGTCGTGGAACCGGCGGCGATCGTGGAGGAATCCCCTCAGGGGATGCGGGCCCTGTACGTCGCCGTGACGCGGGCGACCAAGCACCTGTCGCTGGTCCACGCGCGGGCGCTTCCCGACGCGCTGCGCGAAGGAGCCGCCGGGTGACGGAGCGCTGGCTGACGTTCGACTGCTACGGCACGCTCGTGGACTGGGAGTCGGGGCTGCGGTCGGCGTTCGCCGCTCTGTGGCCGGAGGCCGACGAGGACGAGGCGCTGCGCGCCTACCTCCGCGTCGAGCCCGTCATCCAGGCCGGGTCGTCGCAGTCGTACAGGTCGGTGCTGCGCTCAACCCTGGAAGCGGTCGCCGATCAGACACGGCGAGCCGTCCCTGCCGGAGCATCCGACGCGCTGGCCGCGTCCCTGCCGGCCTGGCCGGTCTTCCCCGAGGTCCCGGCGGCGCTGGAGGCTGTGAGAGGGTCCGGGTGGAAGACCGCGATCCTGTCCAACACCGACCCGGACCTTCTGGAGGCGTCGATCAGGAGCATCGGCGTCCCCTTCGACCTCACCGTGACGGCGGCCGATGCCGGCGGCTACAAGCCCGCCCACGGCCATTGGGACACGTTCTTCGCCCGAAGCGGCGCCGGACGCGAAGGACACGTACACGTCGCCGCCAGCCTGTTTCACGACATAGCCCCCGCAGCCGAGCTGGGACTGCGCACGATCTGGGTCAACCGTGCCGGCGAGCGCAGCGACCTGCCCAGGGAGGCCGAGCTGCCGGACCTGTCGGGCCTGCCCGCGCTGCTGTCCGAGCAGAACTCAGGGAGGTAGAGATGGCACAGGAAATCCCGGACACACCCGTAGGGCGCCAGATCTCCTGGGCCCTGGACATCCTCGACGGCAAGACCAAGCCGGATCGCGACGACCTGTTGGAGCGGTTCGCCCCCGAGATGCTCCGCCAGGTCCCGGTGGACCAGCTGCTGGCCGTGCTCGAGCAGGTGGGACCGATGGTGAGGCCTTTCTCGCTCGAGCGGTTCGACAATCCGCCCACCGAGGCCCAGGCGGTCGCGGTGCTGGCGCGCGGCGACGGCGACTACTTCCGGCTCATGGCGCAGGTGGATCCGAAGCCCCCGCACCGGATCCAGGGAATGCTCATCCAGCCTGCGCCGGACCTGCGCAAGGAGCCGGTGGCCAAGAACTGGGGTGAGGTCGAGTCGAAAGTGCGGGAGCTCGCGAAGCAGGTGAGCTTTCTGGCCGCCGAGGTCGTTTCCGGCGAGCTGGTCCCCATCCACGAAGTCGAGCCGGACACCCACCTGGCACTCGGCTCGACCTTCAAGCTCTACGTCCTCGGCGAGCTCGCGCGGCGCGTCGAGGCCGGTGAGGCCGCGTGGGACGACGAGCTGCCCATCCAAGCGAAGCTCAAGAGCATTCCGTCCGGCACGATGCAGGACGCCAAGGCCGGCACGAAGTTCCCGCTGCGCGAGTACGCGGAGAAGATGATCTCGATCAGCGACAACACGGCCACCGACCACCTGCTGCACCACCTGGGACGTGAGCGCGTGGAGGACGTCCAGGCTGCGATGGGCCATTCGGACCCGTCGCTCAACGTCCCCTTCCTGACCACCCGGGAGATGACGGTCCTCAAGGCGGGCGCGGACCCGCGGATCGATTCGTTCATCGCTGCCGAACCCGAAGCTCGCCGGAAGATGCTTGCCGGTCCGCTTGCCAAGGCGAAGCTGCCGAAGATCCCCGACGAGATGTGGACGTCGCCGAGGCACAACGACACGGTCGAGTGGTTCGCGTCCGCCTCCGACCTGGGACGGGCGATGGCCTGGCTGCGGGACTGCATGTCGCGCCCGGCCACAAAGCCGGTGGAGAAGGTGCTGTCGCTGAACCCCGGCCTGCCTCTCGACCGCTACGCCTGGACCTACATCGGCTTCAAGGGCGGCTCGGAGCCGGGCGTGCTGAACATGACGTGGCTGCTGCGCAGGCTCGACGACAGGTGGTTCGTCCTAACTGCCACGCTCAACGACGACGGCACCAGCGCGGCCACCTTCGAGCTCGGCGCCCTGATGCTCGCGTCCTCCGCCCTGCTGGTCATGCACCGAAAGGCGCCCGGCAAGCGCAAGCTTCTGGGCCGCCGGCGCTAAAGTGGGACGCATGGCCCGCTGGTGCCCGAAGTGCGGTTCGGAATACGTCGACTCCTGGACGACCTGTTCGTCCTGCAACGTCGCCCTCGTGGACGAGCCGCCGAAGCGCGCGACAAGCCGTGAGTTCGGCGTGGACGACGCCATCTTCCTGGAGCCCAGCGCCGTGAGGTCCTACGACGACCCCTTCACCACGATCTGGGAGGGCGCCACCACACAGGGCTCCGTGCTGGCCCGGCAGCTGCAGGCGGCGTCCATCCCGGTGGACATCGGCGACGCCGCCGAGCCGGGGAACATGCGGCTGGAGGTCCCCCGGTCCTACGTGAATGAGGCTTACGGCGTGCTGGACCGCGCGGGCGAGCAACCCCCGGACGTGGCCGGTGACTTCGAGGCGGAGGGCGACGACGAAGACGACCTGTACCCGTCCATCCCCCCCACCTCGGCCTCGCGGGCGCTCAAGACGGCAATCGTCGTCGTGGTGGCGCTGATCATCGCGCTGCTGGTGATGTCGCAGTTCTGATGTCCCGGCCCCCAGGCGGCGGCACCGACACCGCCGCCGCCGCCCGTACGGCCGGTTTCCTTGCCCACCTGCAGCCCGCCGAGGAGCAGGACCTGCGCTCCCGCGGCGGCGTCCGGCGCTTTAAGCGCGGCGCGAGCCTGTTCAACGAAGGCGAGAGGTCCGACCGCGTCGTCTGCGTCCTGCAGGGCCGGGTGAAGGTGGCCTCCTACAGCGAGGACGGCCGCGAGATCGTCCTGGCCGTCCGGGGGCCGGGGGACCTGCTCGGCGAGCTGTCAGCGCTGGACGGCGAGCCGACGTCGGCGACGGTCGCCGCGCTTGACCCCGTGGAGGCCCTGGTGATGTCGGCCAGCCAGTTCAGGTCGTTCCTGGAGGACCAGCCGCGCGTGTCGCTGCTTCTGCTGGAGACGCTGAGCAGGCGGCTGCGCGACGCCGACCGCAAGCGCCTGGAGTTCGGCGCCTACGACACCGTCGGCCGCGTGGCCCGGCGACTGATCGAGCTCGCGGAGAGGTTCGGCGACGGGTCCACCGACCACGTCCGCATCGATCTTCCGCTGTCGCAGGAGGAGCTGGCGGGCTGGGTTGGGTCCTCGCGGGAGTCGGTGAGCAAGGCCCTTCGGACGCTCCGCACCCGGGGGTGGATCGAAACCGACCGCCGCCAGATCACAGTCCGGGACCTGGCCGCACTACGCTCCCGCGCGACCTGATCCCCCGCGTCAGGCTTTCGACGCGGCCAGCCTGATGCCCGCGTAGACCGCCGTGTTTACCGGCACGGGCACCCCCAGCTCGGCCCCCATGCGGACGATGGCCCCGTTCAGGTGGTCGACCTCCACGCGCTTGCCGCGCCGCAGGTCCCTGGACATCGATGACGTGGCCTGCGGGTCGACAGTCCCCGCGTAGGCGAGCCTGTCCTCGACGAGACCGGCCGGAAGTGGAACGCCGCGAGCCCGGCCGACGGCCTCGACCTCCTCGACCACGGTGCGGAACGTGGCCCGGCCGTGGGGATCGGACAGGATCGGCCCCATCGGCTGGTCGTACAGCGTTGTCAGTCCCCCCATGGCGCAGATCAGCGCCATCTTCTCCCACAGGGCGATCCGGACGTCCTCCCGCGGCTGCGAGTCGATCCACCCTCCCGCCGACAGCCACTCGTGGACGGCCTCGGTCCGGCTCGACCAGACGCCCTCCGGCTCCCCGAAGATGATCCGCGAGTAGGTGGACACCACGCGCACGAGGCCCGGCTCCTCGAGGTCGGCCACGATCCCGGTCGTGCCCGCGAGGGCCACGTCGCCCAGCACTCCCCGGACCCGCTCCGCGGCGTCCACCCCGTTCTGCAGCGTGAGGACGATGCCCCCGCAGGACCGGACCGTCTCCGCGGCCTCCTCCAAGTCGTAGGACTTCACCGTCAAAAGGATCAGGTCCCGGTCGCCGGCCTCCGCCGCCGTGTCGGTGGCCTGCACCTTCGGGAGCGTGAAGTCCCCGCGGGCTCCGATCACCTTCAGGCCGCCGGTCCGCAGCGCCTGCAGGTTCGCACCGCGCGCCACGAAGACGACGTCGTGGCCGGCCTGCGCCATTGCGGCGCCAAAGGCGCCCCCGACGCCTCCCGCTCCCACCACCAGGACCCTGGCCATCGTGCAAGTATCGCCTCGCGAGCGGTCGACACATCGGCCAACCTCGGGGACACTTGTCCGGCCCCGCGCACTGCGCGGGCGGAAGGAGACACGCTTGCTGCGTTCTCGGGGCCCCGTCCCCGTCCTCGGTGCTCTCTCTCTCCTCAGCGCGGTATGCGTCGTCGGGTTGTCGCCGGTCGCCGCGGCTGAGACCAAGCTCACCGTGAGGGCCGCGTTCGACGGCCAGTACGTCCCCGGAACGCGCGTGCCGATGCGGGTGCGCATCGAAGCCGACCGGTTGACCAAAGGGACACTGCGAGTAGTGGTCAGCGAGGCCGGCGCCGGAATGGTGGCCGGAATCAAGGTGTCGGTCCCGGTCGAGATCCCCGGCGGAAGCGTCAAGGAGTACCTGCTCGTCGTGCCCACGAGCCGCGACGGATCCTGGTTGCCCGGTCACGTGGAGCTCGCCACGTCCTCCGGACGACAGAGGGCGCCCGTACCGACGCTGCGCCAGACCGACCAGGAGCTGGTCGGGCTGATGCCGGGGGTGCTGCAGGGGCGGCCCGTTCCCGGCCCGGCCCCCCTGGCTGTGGACGTCGGAGTCGCGAGGTTCTTCGCGCTGGACAACGCGCTGCTAGCCGCAGCCCCCGCGAGCCTCGAAAGCGTCTCGACCATCGGCATCGGACCCGACGAGCTGCGCCGGCTCTCGCCGCGACTTCGGCCCGGACTCGTGCGATGGATCGCCGACGGCGGCCGCCTGCTGGTCGATGCCGCCGCCGGCACCGACCTGCAGATGCTGCCGGCCTCCTGGAGGCCGGGACCGGCCGGACGCGCAACCGCCGGCCACGGCGAGGTCGTGCTCACCGCAGGCGCGATGTCGGCCGGCACCTGGACCGGACTCGTCGAGCCGACCACCCGGGGGGGCAAGACGGCCGGCACCAACAGCGGCAGCGGCTACTCGGGGGGGCCGGGGTCGAGGTTCAGCTACGGGGGGTCCGGGTCCAGCTACCGGAGCAACCTGTTCTTCGAAGTGCCGGTGTCCAACGCCGTCGCCGAGGACATGGGCATCCGGTTCGCCAGGCTCCCGTGGCTGTCGGGCTTCCTGCTCGCCTACGTCCTGGCCGCCGGCCCGATCACATTCGTCGTCCTGCGCCGCAAGCGCCGCTCGGAGCTGGCTTGGATCGTCGTCCCGGCGCTTGCCGTCCTGTTCGGGGGCGCGGCCTACGCCGGAGGCAGCGACCTGCGCCACCGCCGCGAGGCGCACCAGACCATCCTGACGACCGGCGAGGCCGGGACGATGGCCGACGTCACGGTCGGAGTGACCGGCGGCGTCGGCGGCGACAGGACAGTCCAGTTCGCGCGCGACTGGGCACCCGCCGGAGTCTGGGAGCAGTCCGGGCAGTCCCAAATCGCTCAGCCCGAGTTCACGCTCACCTCTCGGGGGCCAAGGGCGGACCTGGACCTCGGAGCCGGAGACCTCGCGATCGCCCGCGCGTCCGGACCGCTCGGGTCCGCCGACCGCACCCAGGCCGGCAGCGGTCTGGAGGTGTCGGGGCGCAGCGAGGCCGACGGCATGATCCGTGGCACCGTCCGAAACGGCACCGGTCTCACGGTTCGCGACGCCGCCGTGCTGGTCGGCAAGTCAGTGGCCAAGGTCGGGGAGATGCGGCCGGGTGAGACGCGCAAGTGGGAGGTCACGTCCCAGCCCCGCAGCGACCACTGGTCGCTGCCGGGCCAGGACCTGTGGGCGGGCACGCAGTCAAACCCGTACTCGCCCTACTACTCCCGCGGGCTCCCAACGCCTTCGACATCCAAGACCTCCGTCAGCTACGCGCTTTGGCAGGCGTCCACCTCACTGCCCGGTGGGGACCCCTTAGACGCGGGCCACGTCCTGGCCGTCGGCTGGACGCGCGACTTCAGGCCCGAGGTGAAGGTGGACGGCCGCACGCTGCGGCCCAAGGGGCGGACGATGATCCTCGGGCGCGCGCCCGTCCAGGCCGACGCCGCAACGATGAAGCCGCTGACGGTCGCGTGGGAGCAGGTCCGGGGGCCGGGGATCCTGGGCCCCGAGCCCGGGTGGGACGACCTGGACCCGTCGATAAGCCAGATGGTCCTGAAGTTCACGCTGCCGGCGGACTCTCCCGGCAAGCTCGTCCTGCGCTACCCCGACACGGCCGAGTCGGTCGAGGTCTGGCAGGGCGGGGCGTGGCAGAAGCTGCGACTGCCCGTTCCGACGTCTCCGACGCCGGGGACCTACCCACTCCAGCCGAGGCGGCAGGCGCAGGTGCTGCCGCCGGGGATGACACCTTCTCCTTCTCCTTCTCCGGACCCCAACGCCCCGACCCCGGACCCCAACGCCACCATCATTCCGACACCCACTGCCCATCCGCCCCCCCAGGTCTACGGGTACCCGGGACCCTCGTACGGACAAGGCACGTCCGGGGCGTCCTACGCCGTCGACCTTCCGCATCCGGCTGGGCGGCAGCTGTTCGTGCGGGTGCAGCAGACGCCCGGACAGCAGCACACCGGGTGGGCCTTTTCGGTCGAAGGAGCGGGCTGATGGGCGCCATGGAGGCGACGGCGGTACTGGACCACCCAGAGGCGGCGGAGATCCCCGCGGTGAGGCTGGAGTCGCTCACGAAGTCCTACGGGGGCTTGACGGCGGTCGACGACCTGACGCTGGAGGTTCCCGAAGGGTCGGTCTTCGGACTGATCGGACCAAACGGCGCCGGCAAGACCACGACGCTGGCGATCATGGCCTCGATCCTGCTGCCGACGTCCGGAGTGGTCGAGGTCGCCGGTTACGACCCCAGCCTCTTCCCGCGGGAGGTGCGCAGGCGCATCGGTTTCATGCCGGACGTGATGGGCGTCGTGGGCGACCTGCGGGTGGACGAGTACCTGGAGTTCTTCGCGGCGGCCTATGAGGTGCCGGCCGACTCGCGAAAGACCGTCTCGGACACTCTGCTCGAGCTCGTGGACCTCGACAGAAAGCGCGACGCGATGGTCGACTCTCTGTCGCGCGGCATGAAGCAGCGGCTGAGCCTGGCCAGGGCGCTGGTCCACGACCCGGACATCCTGATCCTGGACGAGCCCGCCAGCGGACTGGACCCACGCGCGCGCATCGAGCTGCGGGGACTGCTGCAGGAACTTCAGAAGATCGGCAAGACGATCGTGATCAGCTCCCACATCCTCGCGGAGCTAGAGGACGTCTGCAGCGACGTGGCCATCATGGAGGCCGGACGGCTGATGACCTCCGGGTCCACCGCGTCCATACGCAACCAGCTTCCGACCGAACGCGTCGTAAAGGTGCGCCTGGCGACCGGGGAGGAGCATGAGTTCGTCGTGGAGAGCGAAGACGAACAGGTGGAGCTTCTCCGGCAGCTGGTCGGGGAAGGGCTGCCGGTGGTGGAGTACTCGGTCGGACGGGTCCTCGAGGACGTTTTCATGCAGGTGACGAAAGGCAAGGTCCAGTGAGCGCCCAGGTCACGCAGGGGTCACGGTGGAGCCGGGTGAACCCGGTGCTCGCAAGGGAAGTGAAGGAGCGGATGCGCCGGCGCGTCACGCCCATCCTGCTCACGGTGTACCTGCTGCTGGTGGTCGGCGTCTTTAACCTGGGATACAAGGCCATAACCGAGGTGACGGGAACGTCGACGAGCTGCGTCAACGGACGCTGCTTCAGCCAGTACAACGTCGCAGCGACCGCCGGCATCGGCCGGAGCATGTTCCAGTCCACCCTGTTCTTCATCCTTGTCCTGGTCTGCTTTATCGTCCCCGCTCTGACCTCGGGTGCCATCGCCGGCGAAAGGGAGCGCCAGACGCTGGTCCCGCTCCAGCTGACGCTGCTCAGACCGAGGTCGATCCTGCTGGGCAAGCTGTTTTCGTCCATCGCGTTTATGGTCTTCCTGATCCTGGCCACGATTCCCCTCATCGCCGTCACCTTCGTAATCGGCGGGGTGGGGCTCTTCGAGGTCGTCCTCGGAGTCGCCATGGTGATCGCCTCGGCTGTGGCGATCGGAAGCATTTCGATCATGTGCTCAACCTTCATCCGCCGCAGCCAGGGCGCGACGGTTGCCGCCTACGGGCTCGTCTTTGCGCTCACGGTGGGGACGTTCGTGCCGCTTTCGATCGTGGCAGCCGTCTCACGCTCCTCTTCGGCGATGAGGCCCACCACGGTGGCCCCCCTGGCGGCCAACCCTTTCGCCGCCACGGCCAGCGTGATCGCCAGCCCCTCAGCGAACTCCAGTCGCGGAGAGTCGCCGTTCTCGCCGCTCCAGTACCTGATGCGTGAAAGCAGGCGGTCGCCGTCCGACAACGTCTTCGATTTCGCGCTGGGGAAGGTGCCCTTCTGGCTTCTTTCCCTGATGGCCATGGCGGGCATGTCAGCCGCGAGCATCGCGCTCGCGGCCAAGCGACTCCAGACTCCGGCGCCCAAACTGTAGGCATGGCCACCTTCGACGCGCTCCTCAAGTCGGTCCGCAGGCGGCTTCGGCTCGCGTGGGGTGCGACCACCGCGGTGCTGTGGGGTCCGGCCGCGGTCGCGGCGGCGCTCGCCCTGGCCATCGCTGCACGGATGCGGCCCCTGGCGTGGGCCGAGCCCGCGGCGCTGGCCGTCCTGGTGGTGTGCGCCGTGGGGATCCTGCTGGCGGCCGTGGCGATCCGCATCCCGGACAGGTCCACAGCCCGGGCCGCCGATCGCGGACTGCGCAGCGGCGACGTGATGGCGACCGCCCTGGAGGTGAGGTCCGCGCCCGAGGGACCGTTCACCGCGCATGTGCTGTCCAGGGCGGAGAGGCTGGCGAAGTCCACGAGTCCGGCGGCGGCCATCCCGGTGCGGGTGGACGTCCGGCGCGCGGTCACGTCCGGGCTGCTGCTCGCCGTTGTCGCCGGCCTTCTGTTCGCGCCGAACCCACAGGACGAGGTCCGGCGCCAGGCTGCCGTCCAGCGCGCGCTGCTGGACTCCGAGGCCGAGAAGCTTCGCAAGGCCGCGCGGGAGCTGGCCAAGGCCCCCGGCGCCACGGAGGCCCAGAAAGATGTCGCCAAGGAACTGAGCGAGCTGGCCGCCGCGCTGGAGAAGGCCCCGGACGCCACCGACGGAAAGAAGGCCGTCGACGCCGCCGCCCAGCAGTTAGGCGAGAAGCTGGACCCGAACCTGCTCGCGTCCAAGGCCGCCGCCACCGGACTGGAGAAAAACCTGGGAACGCAGCCGCTGCCCGGAACCTCCGGAGGCGACGCCGCAAAGCAGCTCGAGGACTCGGCCAAGGCGCTGGAGTCGATGACCCCCGAGCAGCAGAAGCAGGCGGCGGACAGGCTTTCGTCGCTCGCGGCGACCCAGTCCGCGGGCAATCCGAAGGCCGCGGCCGACCTGACCAAGGCTGCAACTGAGCTGCGCAACGGCAACGCTCAGGCCGCCGCGGAGGCCATGCGCGGCGCTGCCAACGCCCAGAGTGGAGCGACCGGGAAGGTCGCCGACCAGGAGACGGCGGCCGGCGCAGTCGGCGCCCTGGGGGCCGTCCGCGAGAGGCTCGACTCGGGAGCCCAGGGCCAGGAGGGCCAGCAAGGACAACAAGGCCAGCCGGGCAGCCAGGGCCAGCAGGGCCAACAGCAAGGGCAGCAAGGGCAGCAAGGGCAGCAGGGCCAGCAAGGACAACAGCAGGGCCAGCAGGGCCAGCAGGGCCAACAAGGTCAGCAGGGCAGCCAGGGACAACAGGGCGAGGGGCAACAACCCGGTCAGGGACAGCAGCCGGGTGCCGGTCAGGGCCAGGGTCAGGGACAGCAGGGTCAGGGACAGCAGGCGGGAGGCAGCCAGGGTCCGGGACAGGGCTCCGGAGGCGGGCCCCCGTCCACAGCGAAGATCTTCGACCCCCTGCTGTCGGGAAACCAGGAGGTCCAGGTCCAAGGTCAGGAGACGGGCGAGTCGTCCGGCGAACGGCTGGACACCAGCGAGGGCCCGACCGGGCGCGGCAGCGCGCAGGTCCCGCTGAGCCAGGCGCTGCCCCGGTACCGGCAGGAGGCGACGCGTGCGCTGGACTCCCTGGAGATCTCGCCGTCGGTGCGGTCGCTCGTTCGCGCCTACTTCGACAGCCTGGGCGAGATTTGATCTCCCCGGAGCAGTACGCGCAGACCGCCGCGGCCATCGAGTCGCAGATCGGCCGCGTCATCGTCGGACAGAAGGACCTCGTCCGCCAGGTGCTCGTCTGCCTGCTCTGCGAGGGACACGCGCTGCTCGAAGGCGTGCCGGGACTGGGCAAGACGATGCTCCTCAAGACGCTTTCGCAGTCGGTGGAGCTTCAGTTCTCGAGGATCCAGTTCACCCCCGACCTCATGCCCGCGGACATCCTCGGCACCCAGGTGCTCGAGGAGCACGAGGGAGGACGCCGCAGCTTCGAGTTCCGCGCCGGTCCGGTGTTCGCCAACCTGGTGCTGGCCGACGAGATCAACCGGGCGACGCCGAAGACGCAGTCGGCGCTGCTCGAGGCGATGCAGGAGCGCGCGGTCACGGTGGCCGGCCAGACGCGGATGCTGCCGCGTCCATTCTTCGTGATGGCGACTCAGAACCCCATCGAGATGGAGGGGACCTATCCGCTGCCTGAGGCCCAACTGGACCGCTTTCTTCTCAAGGTCCTCGTGCAGTTCCCGCCCGCCGAGGACCTCGTCCAGGTCGTGGACCGCACCACCGGCTCCGACACGCAGTCCGCCGAACCCGTCGCCGACGACGCGACGCTGCGAGAGATGATCGAGCTGACGCGCCAGGTCCCGGTGGCGTCGCACCTGGTCGAGCACGCTGTCGACCTCGTCGTCGCCACGCACCCCGGCTCCGAGCGGGCACCGGACGCCGTCAGCCGCTTTGTGCGCTTCGGCGCATCGCCCCGGGGGGCCCAGGCGCTGGTCCTGGCTGCCAAGGCGACGGCACTTCTGGATGGACGTCCGAACGTGTCGATCGACGACCTGCGGGGCGTGGCTCCCGCCGTCCTGCGGCACAGGCTCGTCCTGGGCTACGAGGCCCCCGTCGAGGGGTTCACCGCCGACGACGTGGTCACCGCCGTTCTCGAGCGCGTGCCGGAGCCGGCCGCAGGGGTGAGAGGGGCTCCGTAGCGCCGGTGGCCGAGCCGCTGCTGGACCCGGGCCTGCTCGCCCGTCTCGAGGCGCTCCAGCTGCGCTCGCGCCACAGGCTTGCCGGACTGTTCTCCGGCGAGCACCGGTCCTCGCGACACGGCTCGTCTCCGGACTTCAGCGATTACCGGACCTACTTCCCCGGCGACGACTTCAGGCGCGTGGACTACACGCTGTACGCGCGACTGGACGTCCTGCTCGTGAAGCTGTTCGAGGCCGAGGACGAGCTGCACCTGCGGCTGCTGGTCGACACGTCCGGGTCGATGGGCGCGCACGGCAAGCTGGCTGCGGCCAAGCGCCTCGCGGCGGCGCTGGGATTCGTCGCGCTGGTGAACCGCGACCCGGTCAGCGTCCACACCTTCCCGCTGGACAGACCCGCGCCGAGGTTCCTCGGGCGGTCGGCGTCCGGTCCGCTGTTCGCTCACCTGGAGTCGCTGACGGCCTCGGGGACCACACCGTTCGCGGCCGCTGCGAGCAGGCTGTTGTCCCGTCCCGGCCCCCGTGGAGTGACGGTGCTTTTGTCCGACCTGCTGACCGACGAGTGGGAAGCAGGACTGAAGCGGCTGCCGAGCCGCGGTGGGGACCTCGTCGTGGTGCACGTCCTGGCCCCCGAGGAGCTGGACCCCCCGATGGTCGGCGACCTGGACCTGCTGGACCGCGAGGACGGCACACGCGTAGAGGTCAGCCTGTCGCCCGAGACGCTCAAGCAGTTCCGGGCGGACGCCGCCGCGTGGGCCGACGGGGTCGCCACGCGCTGCCGGCGCGCAGGTGCGGCATACCTGCGCCTGGACCCCGCGGCCGACCTCGAGCCGCTGCTGCTGGGCGCCTGGCGCGAGGCGGGGGTGCTGCGGTGACCGCGCTCCGGGCACGTCCACGGACCGAGGCGGCGCGATGAGGTTCGCCAACCCGGCGGGACTGCTCCTCGGCCTCCTGGCGATCCCGGTCGTGCTTCTGCACATGCTGCGTCCCAGGCGCAGGGCCGTGGAGGTGTCTTCCACATTCCTGTGGTCGCGAGTGCAGCGCACCGTGTCGGCCGCGGTGCCGTGGCAGCGGCTGCCGCCGACGCTGCTGCTCGCCCTTCAGCTTCTCGCCGTGGCGCTGCTGGCCCTCGGTGCCTCGCGTCCGGTGCGCGTGACGGACGCGCCGCTGTCCCCGCACACGGTTTTCATCTTCGACTCGTCGGGGTCGATGGGCGCGCTGGACGGACGCCCCGACCGCACCGCGCTCGCGCGAGCCGAGGCGCTGAGATTGCACCGCCAGCTTCCGGCCCAGGGACTGGCCAGTGTCGTCATCGCCTCGAGCCGTCCGCAGGTGGTGCTGTCGACGAGCCCGGATGCCTCGTCGTTCCGGGACGCCGTGGACGCCATCAAGCCGACGGCAGGGGCCGCGGACTTCGCCACCGCCTTCACGCTCGCCGAGAGCCTGGAGACTCCCGAGGCGCCCGTCGGGTTCGTGCTCCTGTCCGACGGCGGCCTGACCGAAGACCAGCGCCGCCTGATACCGCCCGGGACGAAGTGGGTGAAGACGGGGTCCAAGCGCAACAACCTGGCGCTCACGCGGCTGACCGTCGAACCGCGCGGGGCCGGCATCCACGCGCGCGTCACCCTTCGCAACACCGGCACCCGGGACGCTCGGCGGACGCTGCGCCTGTCCGTGGACGGAGCCCAGGCCGTGGACACGTTCGTCGTCGTCCGGCCGGGAGCGACGATCGAGCGCGAGCTGGACCTCCCGCAGGGCGACCGGGTCCGCGCGTCGCTGACGGGATCGGACCTGCTGCGCTCCGACGACAGCGCCTACGCCGTAGCCGGACGCCGTCCGGCCGTCCGGGTCATGCACGCCGGACCGGACAACCCTTACCTCGACCGCCTTCTGGCCGCGATCCCGGGCGTCCAGGTGGAACGCTCGCCGGCGTCGCGTCCGGCCCCCGGATTCGACCTGGCGATCTACGACCGCGTCGAGGTCCCGCGCGACCCGGCGGCCCCGGTGTGGGCGATTGCGCCACCGGGGGGCATGGACGGAATCCACGTGGCCGGCGAGGTGGAGCAGCCTGCGGTGACGCTCGTGGAGACCGGCGACGACCTGCTCGAGGGTCTGGACCTGTCCGGGGTCGGGATCGCCAAGGCGCAGCGTCTGGTCCCGGAAGGCGACGAAGTGCTCGTGGGGGCCGAGGGGGCGCCGCTTCTCGTCCGGGGGATCAGGTCCGGACGTCCCGTCGTGTACCTGGCGTTCGCGCTGGACCAGAGCAACCTTCCGCTGCAGATCGCGTTTCCCGTGCTCGGCGACCGGCTCGTCACCGCACTGACGGGTGCTGCGCCACCGCCGGCCGACCTGCGGTCCGGACAGCCCCTGCCGATAGCCCAGACGGGACGCGAGCTTGTGGTGTCCGGACCCGGACAGCCGTCCATCGACCTGCCACCGGGGGCGGCTCCCCCGCTGGCCTCAGCCCCCGGGTTCTGGACCGTGAAGGAGAAGACGGCGGACGGCGCACCGCGGGGCACCGAGCGGGTGCTGGCCGTGAACGCCGACCCCGCCGAGTCGTCCATCGCGCCGGCGGACTCTCTCCCGCAGCCCGCCAGGGCGCGCGACCGCGGACAGCGCCGTCCCGCCGGCGAGCTTCCCCTCCTGCCGTGGGTCGCCGGGATCCTGGCCGTCGTCATGGGGGCCGAGCTGTGGCTCAGCCGCCGTTCGGCCGGCGTGTCCGCCCGTCAGTGGCGGTGGGCGCTGGGGGTCCGGGCGCTGATCGCGCTCCTGCTCATCGGATCGGTCCTGGGCTTTGCGGTCCCGCGCACCGGCAAGCACGTGGCGACGGTGTTTTTGGTGGACGCGTCGGACTCCATGGGTCAGGACGGAGTCGCCGCGGCCGTGGACTGGGTGCAGGACGCGCTGCGCCGCCAGACTCCCGAGTCGCGCGCGGGCGTCGCGTTTTTCGGCGGCGACGCGCGACTGGAGCACGTCGTGCAGCCGGAGCTGGAGCTGCAGGGGCAGCACGTGAAGGTGGAGGCATCGCAGACCGACCTGGCCGAGGCGCTTCGTCTGGCCGAAGCCGTGCTTCCGTCCGACGCGCGCCGCCGGGTGGTGGTCGTCTCCGACGGCCGGCCCACCGAGGGCGACGCCGCAACGGAGGCCACGCGGCTGCGGGAGTCGGGGATCGCGGTGGACGTCCACCCCATACGGCGGGGCGGGGGCGCCGACGTCGCGGTCGCCCGCGTCGACACGCCGAGCGTGGCGCGGGAAGGCGACGCCTACTCGGTGCGCGTGACGCTGGCCTCCACGGTCCAAACGGCCGTGCGCGTCGAGCTGGAGCGCGACGGAAAGACGGTCGACGCGCGGGCGGTGGACGTCCAGCCCGGAGAATCGGTCGTCGAGTTCCCGCAGTCGGCCGGGCCCCCGGGGTTGATCCGGTACGTCGTGCGGCTGACGGCCCAGTCCGACGCGATCAAGGAAAACGACATCGGCTTCGCCGCGGTCCGCGTCGAGGGACCGGCGCGCGTGCTGCTGGCCGAGGGACGTCCGGGGGCCGCGGCACCGCTCGCAGGCGCGCTGGGCGCCGGAGGCATCCGCACCGAGACCGTCGCGGCGGGGGCGCTCCCGGCGCTGGACGTGCTGTCGACGTTCTCCGCCATTGCGCTGGTGGACGTGGACCGCGCGTCGCTGTCGGACAACCAGGTCGCGTCCCTGGGATCGGCCACGCGCGACCTCGGACGAGGGCTGGTGGCCATCGCCGGCGACCAGTCGTTCGCGCTGGGCGGCTACCTCGACAGCGATCTCGAGAAGCTGCTGCCAATCGTCAGCGACATCAAGGACCCGAAAAAGCGCCAGCCGGTCGCGCAGATCCTGGTCATCGACTCCAGCGGCTCGATGTCCCAGGGCGGACAGCAGGGGGCTCAGGCGATCGACCTCGCGAAGGCGGCCGCTGCGCAGGCGCTCAAGACACTGAAGCCGACCGACGAGGTCGGGATCATCGCCTTCAACAGCCAGCCCCGCTGGCTGCTCCAGCTGCAGCGCAACCCCGGCGAGGACGCGACGGTCTCCGCCCTGCAGGGACTTCGCGCCGACGGCGGGACGGCACTGCTGGCGCCGCTGCAACAGGCAGGCGAGGCGCTCAAGGCCAGCAAGGCCTCCCGCAAGCACGTGATCATGCTCAGCGACGGTCAGACCGGGGAGCCGGGGCTGCGCGAAGAGGCGGCGCGCATCGCCAAGACCGGGGTCACCGTGTCGTCCATCGGAATCGGGTCCGGGTTCGACCCCGGGCAGATGCAGGGGATCGCCGAGGGCGGCAAGGGACGGTTCTACGCGGCGACCGACCCGGCGCAGGTCCCCAAGCTGCTCACCCAGGAGACCGTGCTCGCGTCGCGCAACTTCGTCAACGAGGGCAGGTTCCTGCCGCGCGTGGTGTCGCGCGACGATCCCGTCCGCGACCTCACGGGCTCGCCGCCGCTGCTCGGTTACCAGGCGATAACGGCCAAGCCGGCGGCGTCCACCCTGCTGGACATTGGCGAGGACCAGGATCCACTGCTGGCGACGTGGCGGGTCGGACTCGGCCGCGCCACCGCCTGGACCAGCGACGCAGGCGCCAGGTGGGCCCAGCTGTGGGCGGCGTGGGGGGGCTTCCCCGCGTTCTGGTCGGCCGTGGTCAAGGACACGTTCCCGCTCGGCGGAGCGTCCGGAGCAGGGGTTCGCGCCACCGTCGAGCAGGGACGGCTGCGCGTGACGGTGGAGCGCGAGGAGCCTTGGCCGGACGGAGCCGTCGCGACGGCGCGCGTGTCGGCCCCCGCACTGGACGGCACCCCCATGGCCCTGGAGCGGACGTCGCCGACGACGTTTTCAGGCGATGCTCCGGCGACGCAGACAGGCAGCTACTCGGTGGGAGTGGAGGTGACGTCCGGGGACACGACGGTGTTCTCGTCGGTGGCTATCGCCAACCGGTCCTACTCGCCGGAGTACCGTCCGGAGGACCCCGACCCCGGCCTGCTGGAACGAGTCTCGAAGCTGTCCGGGGGCCGCGGGTCCATCCGCGCGTCGCAGGCCTTCCAGCCGCAGGGACTCCGTCCGGGCCGCGGGTCGATCCCGCTGTCCGGGTGGTTTTTGTTGCTCGCCGCCCTGCTATGGCCGCTGGACGTCGCACTGCGCCGGCTCGTGATCGGACAGGCGGTCCCCCTGGCCGTGTCGGCCACCCGCCGCAGCGCCGACAGCATCCGCTCCCGCCTGCGCCGGCTGTCCCCGCCCTCGCTCAGCCGCGGGGAGACGGCACCCGCGAGGGGGCCGCGTCCGAGTCCCGTGTCTCTGGGTCCCGAGGCCGTGCAGCCTTCGCAGCCCGAGCCCCCGCAGCACCCGGGGGCCGAGCCCCAGCCACAGGACGCACGGACCGAGACCCTGCAGCGGCTGCTGGACAGAAAGCGCCGGATCAGCGGCGGAGGCCCGCCGGACGACTAAGGGCGCTCAGTACGTGACGAGCGAGTAGGGCTCGACTCCCGTCAGCTTCGAGCGCCCGTTCAAAAAGCCCAGCTCGATGATGAACCCGGCCCCGACGACCTCGGCCCCCAGCTGGGCGACCAGGCTCAGCGCCGCGGCCGCGGTGCCCCCCGTGGCGAGGACGTCGTCAATGAGCAGCACCCGGTCGTCCGGACCCAGGGCGTCACGGTGAAGCTCGAGGTTCTCCGTCCCGTACTCCAGTTCGTAGGCGATGGACTCCGTCTGCCACGGAAGCTTGCCCTTCTTGCGGGCCGGGACAAACCCCGCGCGGAGCCGGTATGCCACGGGGGCGCCGAGGATAAAGCCGCGCGCCTCGATTCCTACGACGCGGGTGGGACGCATCGGCTCGAAACGCTCCACCAATGCGTCCACGATGGAAGCGAAGGCTTCACCGTCGGACAGCACTGGGGTCAGGTCCTTGAAGACGATCCCCGGCTTCGGGAAGTCCACCACGTCGCGGATCAAAGCCCGGACGCGATCGGCGCACTCGCTCACGGCGTCAGCGGCGTCGCTTGCGCTTCTTCGGCCTCGGCTTGGGCGGGCGGTGCTGTGGCCGGCCGGCCGAAGGAGTTCCCACTGAGGAGGAAACTGCCTCCGGCTCGGCGGGCTGGACCGGCGCCGCCGGCGTCGTCATGAACCGCGGTCCGGACGGCTCTGCCTGCCGTGCAGCGATCCTCGCCCTCAGCTGCGACCACCTCGTCTCGCGCTCCTTCCAGGCCGCCAGCACGGGGACGGCGAGGAACACCGACGAGTAGGCGCCCACGGCGATTCCCAGGAACAGTGCCAGCGCCAGCTCGCGCAGCGTCTCGGCCCCCAGCAGGTAGGACCCCACGAACAGAAGACTTCCCACCGGCAGTAGCGAAACCAGGGACGTGTTCAGCGACCGCACCAGCACCTGGTTCAGCGACTCGTTGGCAATGTCGGAGTAAGTCTGCTTGCCGGCCGCCGACAGGTTCCGCGACCTCTCCCGGACGCGGTCAAAGATGATGACCGTGTCGTAAAGCGAGTAACCCAGGATCGTCAGAAGAGCGATCACGGTCGCGGGGGTGACGACGAAACCGATCAAAGCGTAGATTCCCGCCGTCGCGATGAGGTCGTGAACCAGAGCGAGGAGCGCCGAACCCGCCATCTTCGGCTCAAAGCGCAGCGATATGTACAGCGTCACCACGACCAAAAAGGCCAGCAGCGCCCGCAAAGCCTTGGCGGTGATCTGCTGCCCCCATCGAGGGCCGACGTCGGTGACGTTCACCTCGGCCTCGGGGACCCCGGCCTCCCGTGCGAGCTTGCTCTTCACCTCGGTTTGCTTCTCCGGCTTGAGGTGTTCCGTCTGGACCAGAAAGCCCCTCTGTCCGACCTTCTGAACGACCGGCTCGTCGATTCCTGCCTCCTCGACGATGCGCTCGAAGTCGTCGACGGTCGCCCCCTGCTTGGCCTCCACCTGAAACGAAGTACCTCCCTTGAACTCCAGCCCCAGGTTGAGCCGGCGGACCGCAAGCGACCCGATGCTGAGCACCATGATCGCTGCCGATATCAGAAGCCAGCGCTTGGTCTTGCCGACGAAGTCGTAGGTGAACCCGCCGCGCCGAAGCCTTCGCATCATGTGGCGGCAGTCACCTCCTTCATGCCGACCCTGGCGGCGCCGGCGCCGCTGAGCTTCGTCTTGCGGGACAGCAGGGCGATGGCGGGGTGCGTATAGAACTTCAGCAGTGCGATGTCCAGCAGGGCCGAGATCCCGAGCGTCAGGGCGAACCCTCGCACCGGTCCCACCGCCAGCAGGTACAGGATGATCGCCGCCGTGAAGGCCACGGAGTTGGCGGCGATGTTCGTCTTGATGGCGCTGGCGAACCCCCGGTCAACGGCGCTGCGGAAGGTCTTGCCTTCCTTCAGCTCGTCTTTTATCCGTTCGAAATAGATGATGTAAGAGTCGGCGGCGATACCCACCGACACGATGATCCCGGCGATCCCAGCCAGCGTCAGCGTGAAGCCGCGCCAGACACCGATCACGCCGATGATGCCCATGAGCATCGCGGAAAAGATCCCCAGGCCGAAAAGGGTCACGAGCCCGAACAGCCTGTAGAACAGCAGCATGTAGATCGCGACGGCGGCCAGACCGATCATTCCGGCCATCAAACCGGCCTTGAGCGAGGCGCTCCCGAGAGTGGGACTGACGACCTGGTGCTGCTGCGGCTCCAAGGTGATGGGCAGCGCACCCGTCTGCAGGACGATCGCCAGCTCCCGTGCCTCCTTTTCTTCGAAGCCGCCGCTGATCTGGGCCTCGCCCTCCTCGATGACCGTTTCGACCACGGGAGCCGAGACCACCCCCTCGTCCAGCACGATGGCCAGCGCGCTCTGCGGCTGCTGGCCGGGCGGGGGGGCGAGCCTACGGGTGATGTCCGCGAACTTCTCCCGTCCCTGGCGCTTCAGCTCCAGGCTGACCAGCCATTGTCCTGCTGTCTGGTCGAACTGGGCCATGGCGTCGTCGATGTCCGAACCCAGCACGGCCGCCGGGCCGAGCTTGAAGACCTGGCCTTTGGTCTCCCGTCCGCTGCCCGTGAAGAAGACCTCGGAGCCGGCCGCGTCCTCCGTCGAGATCTTCCAACCTTCCCCTTCCTTTTCCGCGTCGGCCTCCGACTTCACGTCCAACACGGGGCGGAAGCGCAGCTCTGCCGTCTTGCCGATGACTCGCAGCGCTTCGTCGGGGTCCTTCACGTCGGGCAGCTGGACGATGATGTTGCGGTCGCCCTGGCGGGAGATGTCCGGCTCGGCTACGCCCAGGCTGTTGACGCGGTCGCTGATGATGTCGACGGTCTTGTCCAGGGTGTCGCTTTTGACCTTGCCCTTGGCCGCGAGAACCACGGACAGGCCGCCGCGAAGGTCCAGGCCCAGCTTCGGACGCCAATTGAAAACGGTCAGGATCAGGACGCCGAACCCCGCCAGAAGGAGCACGAGCGCAAGCGAGATGACGTGGCGGCTGGTCTTCACCCCGCGTCCTCGATCTTTCTTGCCACCGATCCCCTGTCCACCTTTATGACCACGTTGTCGGCCACCTGAAGCGAAAGGGTGTCGTCGTCCACGCGCCGGATCGTGCCCACGATCCCGCCCGCGGCGACCACCCTGTCGCCCTGCTTGAGCTGGCTCATCAACGCCTGGTGCTGGCGGACCTGCCGCTGCCGGGGCCTGATCATCAGCAGGTACATGGCGCCGAAGATCACAAGGATGGGAAGAAAGCCGGCGATGGGGTTCTCCTGCTGCTTGCCCGCCCCCTGGGCGAGCAGCAGCGCGAGTTCTGTAGTCGTCATGGCGGCAACATCCTAGCCGACCCCGGCTGGACGTCCGGGAGGCGGCGCGGCCCGCCTTGGGGTCGGCTACGGTGGCCGCCGTGAGCCCCAACCGCCTGGCGGCCGAGACGTCGCCGTACCTGCTCCAGCACGCGAACAACCCCGTTGACTGGTACCCGTGGGGCGACGAGGCGTTCGAAGAGGCCCGCCGGCGCGACGTGCCGATCCTGCTGTCGATCGGGTACGCCGCCTGCCACTGGTGCCACGTGATGGAGCGCGAGTCCTTTGAGGACGCCGAAACGGCCCAGCTGATGAACGAGCTGTGCGTCAACGTGAAGGTGGACCGCGAGGAGCGTCCGGACGTCGACTCCCTTTACATGGACGCCGTCCAGGCGATGACCGGCCACGGCGGATGGCCGATGACCGTGTTCATGACGCCGGACGGCATCCCGATGATCGGCGGAACGTATTTCCCGCCCGAGGATCGTCACGGCATGCCCTCCTTCAGGACGGTTCTCCGCTACGTTGCCGATTTGTGGGTGAACAGGCGGCCGGACCTGCTCGCGCAGGGCAACGAGCTCATCCAGCGCATCTCGCAGTCGATCCCTGCCGCGTCGTCTGAGCCGCTGACCGACGCCCTGCTCTGGGGCGCCGCGCGTCAGGTGTCGTCCGTTCACGATTCCGAGTTCGGGGGATTCGGCAGGGCCCCCAAGTTTCCCCAGTCCCCCGTCCTGGAGTTCTGCCTGCGCGCGAGGGCCCGGGGGGCCGCGATGCGCGGGCTGCTGGACACGACCTTGCGCGCGATGGCCCTTGGCGGCATCTACGACCAGATAGGCGGCGGCTTCTCCCGCTACGCGGTGGACCGCCAGTGGCTGGTCCCTCACTTCGAGAAGATGCTCTACGACAACGCACAGCTGGCGCGCGTGTATCTGCACGCTTGGCAGACGCACGGCGACCAGTTGTACGGGCGCATCTGCGCGGAGACCCTCGACTACCTGCTGCGCGACATGCGCGACGACACAGGCGCTCTTCACGCAAGCGAGGACGCCGACTCGGAAGGCGAGGAGGGCAAGTTCTACGTCTGGAGCCACGAGGAGTTCATGGCTGTGGCTCCCGAAGCGGCCGGATGGTTCGGCGCCACCCCCGAAGGTAACTTCGAGGGGCACAACATCCTCACGGCCGGCGGTGACGACCCGCCGCTGGAGGCGCGGGCCAAGCTGCTGGAGGTCCGTTCGCGGCGCGTCCGGCCGGCCAAGGACGACAAGGTCCTGGCCTCCTGGAACGGACTGGCCATAGCCGCGCTGTCCGAGGCGGGGGCCGCGCTTGACCGTCCGGACTTTCTCGTCGCCGCTCGCGACGCGGCCTCCTTCGTGCTGGACGGCATGCGCCGCGACGACGGCAGGCTGCTTCACTCCTACCGCGCGGGCAAAGCCCACATCCCGGGGCTGCTCGAGGACTACGCGTACATGGCCGACGGCCTGCTCGCACTGTGGGAGGCGACGTTCGAGCCGCGGTGGCTGCACGAGTCGCAGCGCCTCGCGCGTGAAGCGATCGATCTGTTCGCCGACCCGCGCGGCGGAGGCTTCTACGCGGCGGCCGAGGGCGACGACGCGCTCGTCATACGCCAGAAGGACGTGTCGGAGAGCGCGACTCCGTCGCCGGGGGCAGTGCTGTCCCTGGTGCTGCAGCGCCTGGCGGTGCTGTTCGACGAGCCGGACCTCGCACGCCCGGCCGTGGACGCGCTTCGCGTGGCGCGCATCTACATGGACCGCGCCCCCCAGGCAGCCGCCACGTGGCTCGCCGCCCTGGACTTCTACCTGTCCACACCGAAGGAGGTTGTCCTGACGGGGGACCTCCGCTCCGACGCGGGACGCGAGCTCGCCCGCCAGGTCTGGACGACCTACCTGCCGAACGCGGTGATCGCCGGGAGGCCGGCTGTGTCTCCGGACCATCCGATCCTGCAGAAGGTGGCCCTGCTAAAGGACCGCGAGACGCAGGCGCCCACCGCATTCGTCTGCGAGCGATACGTGTGCAAGCTGCCGACGTCCGACCCGCAGGAGCTCGCCCGGCAGCTGACCTCCTAGAGCCGCTCCCCGCTGCCCTGCTGGGCGTCAGGGTCCTTCGACACGGGGTCCGGCTGTTTTGCCTCCGGGGCGGGTTCGGTCGGTTCCGGGAGTAGCGAGATCCTCTCCCCCACCGCCCTGAGCGGGCTTGCCGCCTCGAACCACCGCCCGACCAGGTTGCCGCTGCCGCGGCCCGGCCACACGTCCAGCATCCGCTCGAGGCTGGACAGACACCCGCCGTGCGTGACAACGAGGACTTCTTCATCCGGATGATCCTCAGCGATCCGTGCAAGGGCAGAGAGCACCCGCGCCTTGTGCGACTCCCTGTCCTCCCCGCCGGGGTAGCCGGTCAGCCGGCCCTGCCGCCAAGCGGCCATCTCGTCGGGGTAGTCCCGGGCGATCTCGGCATGCGTCCGGCCCGTCCATTCCCCGACGTCGATCTCACGCAAGCCGTCGTGAATCTCAGGGGGCCGGAGGCCCAGCCCCGCCGCGATGATCTCAGCCGTCTCCCGCGCCCGCCGGAGGCTGGAAGCCGCAACGGCCCCCCGAAGCCCCCGCAGCCGCGAGACCGCAGCGGCAGCCTGCTCACGCCCCACCGGCGACAAAGGCGGATCCCCCCACCCCTGCCACCGCCCGAGCGCATTCCACTCAGACTCAGCGTGCCGAACAATCAAAAACCTGGTCACCAGCAGAAGGTACGACTTCCTAGCGCCGAGGCGTCTTCGCTGCTGTGGCCGCCCGCCATGCTCCACCTTCTCCTCCCGGTCTGGCAGCCCAGATCAGCAGCCGAAGGTGCTATCGGTCGGGCCAACCTCGAAAACCTCGAATGAGGGGTCCCGCTGGATTGTGTCTACGCATTCTCTCGATCCGCCGACAAAGGTGGATGTGTAGTCGAGATCGGAGGCAACGAACCACGACCGGTCGGAGGGCCACCACATGTTGGGAGGCACCCACCATTCGTGCCCTCCCTGGGGTGCCTCAAAGTGAAATGAACCGATCGCCCCCATAGGGCCTCGAAACAAGACGCAGGGCCGGTACAGATGGACTCTGGGCATCGAGGAGTAGCGAACGGACGTGGGGCCGTAACCCTCCCACAGAGCGAACACGCAGTCCTCCGGGGTCCTCGTGAACGACTCGAGAAGCTCGACCAGGCGCAGGGTCTGCTTCTCGTCGAGGGCATGTGCTGGTCGCTCGTGAGCCGGACGATCAACCCAACCAGCGGCCTCCTCAAAGGAAATCAACGGGTGCATCTTGGCCTTTGTCCGCTTGGCCAAAGTTTCCCAGCGAATTTCCTCCCAGCGATCCTCTTCCAATGAGATCCGGTGCAAGATCCGTAGATAAGCCTCGAATACCGGAGGCACCAGACTGCTCACCGTCGGCTCGCTCTCTGGCCCAACTTCCGACAACGTCAGCCGGCTGGCCACCGATGGCTCTGCCACCCACGTGCCCTCTGGCGGGACAACGTCCTTCCTCAAGAACCCCCTCCCGGTCGAGCCGTATAGGGCTTGCACTTATGCATAAGGAGCAACGGGACTCCTGTCCAACAGTGAATCCCGTCCGAGGGAATCTGTCGCACCAGCCGAGGCGCCGTGCTCGACGGGGAGTTCGCCAGCGGGACCCAGAACCCCACCACCGGGGGCGTGGGGAGTGGCGTGAGGGAGCGGTGGGGGGAGGGTGCCGGGCAGGGAGGGCGTGGCCAATGAGCGAGGCGCGAAGCGGCCGCGACGGAGGCGCCCGGTGCCCTCCCCCCACCGCGACGCACCAAACGCAACCACCTCAACCCCCCCCCAACCCCAGTTGCCCCCCACCACAGCCACCAGTACGTTCACCCCATGCCCGGACAGATCTGTGCCTCGTGCCGCCACGACAACCCCGCCGACTCCCGCTTCTGCGGCGAGTGCGGCTCCCGCCTGGGCGCCGGGCCTTCCTGTCCGGGCTGCGGCACCCCCTATGCGGCCGGACAGAGGTTCTGCAACGAGTGCGGACGCAGCCTGACGGCGCAACCGGCCCCCGCCAGCTACACGCCGCCGCACCTCGCGCAGAAGATCCTCACCTCGCGCAGCGCGATGGTCGGCGAGCGCAAGCAGGTGACCGTGCTGTTCACCGACATCAAAGGGTTCACCCGCCTGGCGCAGGAAGTCGGCATCGAAGAGCTCCACCGGATCATGGACGACTTCTTCGCGCTGGCCCTGCAGAGCGTCTCGCGCTACGAGGGGACCATCAACCAGTACGCCGGCGACGGGATCATGGCTCTGTTCGGCGCCCCCATCGCGCACGAGGACCATGCCAGCCGCGCCTGCTTCGCGGCGCTCCACCTCGCCGAGGCACTGGACCGCTACGCCCGAGACCTGCGGCGCGACAAGGGGCTTTCGTTCACGGTCCGAATGGGGGTCAACTCCGGAGAGGTCGTCGTCGGAGCCATCGGCGACGACCTGCGCCTGGACTACACCGCGGCCGGCAACACGGTCATCCTCGCCCGCCGCATGGAGGAGCTGGCCGACCCGGGCAGCATCTTCGTGACGTCGGAGACCGCGGCTCTCGTGGAGGGCTACGTAGGCCTGGACGACCTCGGCCATTTCAACATCCGCGACGTCCCGCGGCCGGTGCATGCGTACAAGCTGTCGGCCGGAGGCGACGTCCGGACAAAGCTTCAGCGGGCCCGCGCACGCGGATTCTCCAGGTTCGTCGGACGCGAGGCCGAGGTTGAGGATCTCGAGTCCGCCTTGGAGCGCGCCGTCGAGGGGTCCGGCCAGGTCGTCGGCGTCGTCGGGGAACCCGGCGTGGGCAAGAGCCGCCTCTGCTACGAGGTCGTCCAGCGGGCCAGGGCCCGGGGGCTGAAGATCATCGAGGCGCAGGCCATACCGCACGGCAAGGCCGTGCCTTTCGCGCCGGTGCTCGAGCTGCTGCGCGGGTACTTCGGCATCGCCGACCTCGACGACCCGGTTGCCGCGCGGCAGAAGATCGCCGGAAGCCTTTTGCTTCTGGGGGAGCGCTTTCGGGAGGTCCTGCCGCTGGTATTCGACTTTCTCGGCGTCCCGGACCCCAACCTGCCGGCCCCCCACGCACCGGGAGAGGTCCGGCACCGCCAGCTTTCGGGGGTCCTAGGACAGCTGGTGCGCGCGCGCAGCGACCGCGGTCCGGCGGTCGTCCTGCTCGAGGACGTGCACTGGCTGGACCCGGGCAGCGAAACGTTCATCGAGCAGCTGGTGGACGCCGTCCCCGGCACCCGGACGCTTCTGCTCGTGAACTTCCGTCCGGACCTGTACAGCGCGCCGTGGCTGAGACACCAGGTCCAGCTGCGGCCTCTTGGACCGGAAGCGATCGTGCAGATGCTCATCGACAGGCTGGGCAACGACCCGTCGCTCGACGGGCTGCCGGAGCACATCCAGGTGCGCAGCGGCGGCAATCCCTTCTTTGCCGAGGAGCTCGTCCAGGCGCTGGTGGACTCGGAAGCCCTGGTCGGATCCTGGGGCTCGTACAAGCTCGTGGCGCCGGTGGATCACACCGCTCTGCCGGCCACCGTCCAGGCCGTGCTGTCGGCGCGCATCGACCGGCTGGAGGAAAGGGAACGATGGGTGCTGCGGGCGGCTTCGGTCATCGGGCGCAAGTTCTCCGAGTCCGTGCTGCGCAACATCTGCGACCTCGACGACCACGAGCTCGCGTCCTCGCTGGACATCCTGCGCCGCGCTGAGTTCGTCCACGAGCGCGGGCCCGGCGATTTCTCCTTCCGCCACCGGCTGACGCAGGAGGTTGCCTACAGGTCGCAGCTCACCGAGCCCCGCGCCCGGCTGCACGCAGCCGCCGCAAGGACGATCGAGGACCTCGAGCCCGACCGCCTGGACGAGCTCGCGGCGCTTCTCGCCTACCACTGGACCGAGGCCGGGGAGCCGGCGCTTGCCGCGCGGTGGCAGACCAGAGCCGCGGCCTGGGCGGGCGTCAACGACCCTGAGGCGTCGCTGCGTCACTGGTGGGCGGCACGCGAGCAGATGTCGGCCATTCCCGAAGGGCAGGAGCGCGACAGGCTGGCCCTTGACTCCTGCGTCGGCATCCTCAACTCCGGCTCCCGGCTGGGTGTGTCGGTTGAGCAGTCGGCGCAGCTGCTCGAAGAAGGACGCCTGCTCGCCGAACGGCTTGGCGACACCAGGTCGCTGGCCCAGCTGCTGCTCGTCTACGCCCGGGCACGGGGACAGGCGGGGGCCGTCGAGGAGGCCCTTGAGCACAGCCTCGCCGCCGCCACCCTGGCCGAGCAGACGGGACTGCGGGGGCTGCGCATGGCCGCGGCCGTGAACCTCAGCATCTGGCACTGGCAGATGGGCCGGCTGGACGAGTCGGTGCAGGCGGCCGACTCCGCGCTCGTACGGGTGCCGAGCGACCTGCGAATCGGATCCGAGCACCTGGGGTCCAGCCCGTACATCTGGCAGGTGATGCAGCGCGGACGCGTCCTGCCGTGGCTGGGCAGGTTCGCTGAGGCAGAGCGCGAGCTGGACCGGGCGGTCGGCCTCGCGACCGAGCACGAGGAGATGGAGATCCTGTGCTGGGCTCACC
>DATLNZ010000089.1 GCA_035536535.1 Actinomycetota bacterium
CCTGGCTGACGTCCGCTTGGCGGCAGCCTTCTTGGTCGTCGACTTCTTGGCCGCTGCCTTCTTTGCCGTCGACTTCTTGGCCGTCGACTTCTTTGCCGTCGACTTCCGTGCGGTCGACTTCTTGGCCGTCGACTTCTTCGCCGTCGACTTCTTCGCGGTCGACTTCTTGGCCGTGGGCCTCTTCGCAGTGGACTTCTTGGCCGCCGGCCTCTTCGCTGCCTTCTTCATCGGCATCCGGTCACCTCCTTTCGTCGATCGGATGACCTCTTTGAATTCGCGTCATCGAGTCGTTCATACGATAGCCACCAACTCTTCGAGTGGGAAGACACTTAACGCGCGAAGTTTGAAGGGCGTCTTCAGGAAGCGCGCGCGTGACGACGTCCTATGCGGACTGTCGCCACTCTTCCGAGGACGTCGCGGATGTCCTCGCCGTCGCAGACCGACGCGAACAGTTGCGTCGACTGGCGACGCAGCCTCGTCCTCTCTCGTTCGGTGAGGCCACCCCAGATGCCGTAGCGCTCGCCGTTGGCGAGTGCGTACTCGAGACACTCGATACGGACGGAGCACTCAACGCAGACTCGCTTTGCCGAGTCGCCGGGACTGCCGCGCTCGGGGAAGAACAGATCAGGATCGGCCTGCAGGCACTGGGCCTTCTCCTGCCAGTCGTAGCGGATGCGCCACACGAGCGACCCCCTGCTATCGAAAACCAAGGACGTAATTACAGTCGTGTCATTGTAGGGAGGCGTTTCTATCGGCGCAAGGGGGGGGCAGTGCGAACTGCTAGCTCAGGTAGCGACGCCAGATGAGACCCGAGCTGGCGATCATCAGCCCCGACCCGACGAGGCCGCCCAGAGCAACGCCTCGGCTGGCCGGTTGCGATTCCGGCGCGGGAGTCGTGCGTGGCATCGGCGTCACGATGTCCTCCGGCGTAGGCGAAGGAGTGATCGAGGGCGTGGGAATAAAGCTCTCGCGCACGCTCGGGCGCGGCCGCATCGAAGGCTTGACCGTCGGTGAGGGCGCCGGCTCCGGCGTAATCGTCTGCTCCGGAGGAGGCGTCAAACGCATCGTCGGCGTGGGGACGGGCGTGCACGTGTCGATGATCGAACAGGGGGGCGTCGTCGGAGCTGGGGTAGGCGGCGCCGTGGTGGGCTGGGCCCCCACCGGGCCCCCGACAAGCAACAGGAAGCCGGTGCAGACCAGGGTCGCGCGAATCAGCAGATAGGTTTTCGCCGGGGGCCGGACCAGGGTCGCCAACTAAACCTCAACGACCAGATGCGTCTCCGTCGAGCGGACGCCCGGCATGTTGTGGATCGCACCGAGGACCACGTCCGCGAGCTGATGGTCGTCGGACAGCTCGCAGAACGCGAAGATGTCCGGCTGCCCCCAGCAGGCGTGCGCCTGGCGCACTCCTTCCATGGCCCGGATGCGCTTGAGAACGTCTTTGGCCTGACCCGCGTCTACCGAAACCAAGATGTACGCTGCCGCCATCGCCGACTCACCTCCGTGAGCCAAAGTCTAGATGCAGCCGCGTTCCGGCGAGCCGTCCCGCACCCGGCGCAGGTGCCGCCCCCGTTATGCGACCGCGTTGCGCTCCTGCAACCGCGCGGGATGGGGCTCGCCGAACCGGCTTTCGTACTCATCGAGGTTGGCCTCGATGCGGTCCAGCCACTGGCGCTCGAGTCCGGCTATCGGCTCGTCCCCGATCCCGGCCCCCCGCAGCCTCTTACGAAGCTGCCCGACGCTGAACGTCCATCCGTCGCGGATCTTGAAGCCCTGCAGCATCGCCTCGGGCACGGGCGGGATCCGTCGGAACGGGCGCGTGACGACGTCGCACGTGGCGTCCAGGTACCTCGATGCGGTGGAGACGATCCGGTCGGTCAATCCCTCGGCGACCGCGACCGACAACGCGTACACGCCGTAGTTGACGTGTCTGGACTCGTCGCGGGTCACGGCGGTGAAGCCGGCGCGGAACCCTGGCAGGACGTCGAACTGCCGCGCGACCTGAAGGATGCGGCGCTGGCCCGCGAGCGCGAGCATCCCCTCAATCAGCATGTGGTACAGCACGATCGAGTCGACCCATTTGCCGTAATCGCGCGGATCGAGACGGACCGCGTCCGTGACGTCGACCAGGTCCCTGTAGAACAGGCGGGCGAACCCCTTCTCCTTGTTGGACGTGTAGCCGATCTCATCGGTGACCCGCCGCGACTCCTCGAGTCCCTCTTCCTGCAGGACCTCCTTGAAGAAGCGGTCGAAGAAGATCGTGTGCCTCGCCTCGTCCACCAGTTGCGTCGCCAGGAACTGTCTGTCGGCGTCGGTGGGTGCCGCGTGGACCATCGGCGACAGCGTGTCCGTAACGGCCGCCTCCCCGAGGTAGAACCCGCGGAAGCCCAGAACCAGCTGCTCCTTGAACTCGTAGGGGAACATCGCCCAGTCCGACGCATCCTTGGAGAAGTCGAGGTCGAACACCGACCAGTTCTGCTTCTCCCATCGCCGGTAAAGCGTCATCGGGTCCGGACGTTCGCGCAGCTGGACGTCCATCAGCGTGTAGACGTCGTCGATGTCCATCCGGGACATCTCGTTGAGCCCGGCCTCCTCGACCGTCCTGGCAACGTCAGCGTCGGACATCGCTTGGTCCTTTCGAGAGTCGGCGGGGACCGACTGTAACGCACGCGCCCACACGGCCACCCCCCTGGGGGCCGGGTAGGCTTGCCTGATGCCGAACCTGCTGCGCCTGATGCGCCATGCCCGGCCACACCGGCGCAAGCTCTGGGCAGGTGTGGCGGTCGGGGTCTCTGGCATGGCGCTCAGCGCCGTGACCCCGCTTCTCACGAAAGACGTGATCGACAAGGGCATCCGGAGCGGAAACGGACGCCGGCTCGTGATGCTGATCGGTGCGGTGGTGCTCGTCGGGGCGACCCGCGCGGTCTTCAACGGGTTGCGGCGGCGGCTGTCCGGAGAAAACGCAGTGCTGGTCGAAGGGGATCTCAGAGACGCGCTCTACGAGCACGTCCAAGCCCTGGACATCGGCTACCACGAACGAGTGTCGACGGGACAGCTGATGTCCCGGGCCTCCAGCGACCTGCAGGCGATCCGTTTCTTCTACATGGTCATTCCGTTTTCGGTCGGGCTGATCCTGCAGTTCTTCGTGGTAATGACCGTGATGTTCGCGCTGGAGCCGCGGCTGGCCGCGGTGGCCGCCGCGCCCCTGCCTCTGATGATCTGGCCGACGGTGCGCTACCTCAAGCAGTTCGACCTAGTGGTCGGCCGTCTTCAGCAGGCGCTCGGGGACTTCGCCAGCCTCGTGGAGGAGACCGTGACCGGCATCCGCGTCGTAAAGGCGTTCGGACGGGAGGCCGAGCAGGTCCAGCGCGCCGAGCACGGAGCCGCCCGGGTGTTCGCCGAGGCGATGGCGACAATCCGGCTGCGCGCGTTCGTCGGTCCGCTGTTCACGCTCCTGCCACAGATCTCGATGGTGCTCGTCCTGTGGGTCGGGGGACGACAGGTCATTGCCGGCACCACGACCCTGGGCACCCTGGTCGCATTCACCGCCTACCTCACGATCCTCGCCTGGCCGATCCGTGCCCTCGGCTGGATCCTGTCGTCGGCGCGGCGCGCCGCCACCGCCAGCGGCCGCGTGTTCGAGGTCCTGGAGACGCGTCCGGGAGTGTCGGACCGGCCGGAAGCCGTGAAGCTCCCACGGGGGCCGGGGAGGGTGACCTATGAAGACGTCCACTACTCCTACCCCGGGGGCGGACCGGTGCTGGCCGGGGTCGACCTCAACATCGAGCCGGGCACGTCCCTGGCGCTGGTGGGGCCGACGGGCTGCGGGAAGTCCACTCTCATCCGGCTGCTCCTGAGGTTCATCGAGCCTGTCTCGGGACGCATAGGCATCGACGGCACGGACGTCTCCACCGCGACCCTTCACTCCCTGCGCTCGCGCATCGGGATCGTGTTCGAGGATCCGTTCCTTTTCTCCGACAGCATCAAGGCCAACATCGCCTTCGGACGTCCCGACGCCCGCGACGACGAGGTCGTCCGGGCCGCCGTCACCGCGCAGGCCCACGAGTTCATCGAGGAGCTGTCCGACGGCTACGACTCGGTGGTGGGCGAGCACGGCTACACGCTGTCCGGGGGCCAGCGACAGCGCGTAGCCATTGCCCGCGCGATCCTGATGGACCCGCAGGTGCTGATCCTGGACGACGCCACGTCCAGCCTCGACGCACGGGTGGAAGAGGCGATCAGAGCCGGATTGCGGCAGGCGATGTCCGGACGCACAACGCTGATCGTGGCCAGGAGGGCGTCCACCGCATCGCTTGCCGACCGGGTCGCGTTCATGATCGACGGCCGGATCGCGGCCATTGCATCCCACGACGAGCTGTGGGCGACCAACGAGCAGTACCGGGAGGCGCTGGTGTCCGGCACCTCCGTGGACGAGATCCGCGGGAAGTCGATCGGGGCGGCGTCCTGAGCCGGCCGTCGGGGAGCACTCCATGAGGGGCGCGGGCTGGATGCGGGCCGACGCCCCGCCGGATGACGGGCCGAGGCACTTCGGGCGCCGGGAGCTGCGGGTGCTGGCCCCGCACCTTCGCCCGTACGCCTGGCGGATGCTCTGGGCGCTGGTCCTGCTGCTCGTGGCACAGGGGGCGGCTCTGGCCTTTCCGACCCTGCTGAAGTTCGGCATCGACCGCGGGATACAAGGCGGCGACATCGGCGACCTCAACATCGCCGCCGGCGGGATGGTGACGGCCGCGGCGGTCGGGTGGTGGGCGCTGCGGCAGGCCACGCTGGTCGCCGGCGACGTCGGCGAGAAAGCGCTGCGCGACCTCAGGGCGCGGGTGTTCGAGCACTTGTCCTCGCTGGACCTGAGCTTCTTCGAGCGCGAGAAGGCCGGGCGTCTGGTGGCCCGCCTGACCGCCGACGTCGAGACGATTGAGCTGCTGGTCACAGAGACGCTGGTGCAGTCGCTGGGCAACGCGATGTACCTGATCGGCTCCCTCGTGGTGCTGGTGGCCTTGGACTGGAAGCTGGCCGCCGCCAGCCTGCTTATCGTCGTGCCCGGCACGACCGTTGCCGTGATCGGGTTCCGCATCCGGTCCGAACGGGCGTACTCGCAGGTGCGGGAGCGCATCGCCGCGGTCCTGTCCTACATGCAGGAGACGGTCCGGGGGGTCCAGGTCGTGCAGGCCTTCCGCCGCGAGCGGGTCAACGCCGAGCGGTTCCGCGACGTCAACTCCGAGTGGATCCAGGCCAACGTCCACTCCTTCCGCGTCAGCTCCGTGTTCTTCCCGTTGATGGAGCTGATCAGCCTCGCCGGGATGGCCATCGTCCTCGGGTACGGGGGGTGGCGGGTTCTGCAGAACGACCTGGCGGTCGGCGTGTTCGCCGCGTTCATCATTTATCTGTCCTCCACGCTCGAGCCGATCCAGGTCCTGTCGCAGATGTACGACACGTTCCAGTCGGCGATGGCGGGGCTGGCCAAGCTGGCGGGCCTGCTCGAGGTCCGTCCGACCATCACCTCGGCCCCCGGCGCATCCGAACTGAGCCGAGTGGACGGCCAGGTGTCGCTGGACGACGTCACTTTCAGCTACCGCGAAGGACTTCCACCAGCCCTGTCGGACGTGCACCTCGAGCTGCACGCCGGACAGACTCTGGCTTTAGTTGGCCCGACGGGGGCGGGCAAGTCCACCGTGGCAAAGCTGCTTCTGCGCTTCTACGACCCAACGTCCGGACGCGTCGTCATGGACGGCCGCGACCTGCGTGAGGTGTCACTGGAGTCGTTGCGCAAGCACACTGCGTTCGTGCCGCAGGAAGGGTTTCTGTTCGGAGGGACCATCCGCGAGAACATCCGCTTCGGACGTCCGGGCGCGCCGGACGACGAGGTCCAGGCGGTGTGCCGCGCCCTCGGGATCCACGAGACCATCAGCGCGCTGCCGGAGGGATACGAGACGCAGGTGCGCGAGAGAGGCGCGGCCCTGTCGCTCGGACAGCGCCAGCTCGTCGCGCTGGCGCGAGCCCTGCTTGCCGACCCCAGGCTGCTCGTCCTGGACGAGGCGACGTCGTCGCTGGACGCCGCGACCGAGGCGCATGTCGAGGGGGCGTTGCGCATAGCCGCCGCCGGACGCACGACCGTGGTCATCGCGCACAGGCTGGCCACCGCGGCGCGGGCGCAGCAGATCGCCGTGGTGGAAGGCGGGCGGATCGTGGAGAGCGGCAGTCACGACGATCTGCTGGCACGCGGCGGGTTGTACTCCACTCTCTACTCCCACTGGCTCGGAGGGTGACGCCGATGGCGGACAAGCGCGACCCGCGCCGTTCGCTCCCCCAGGTGGAGAAGACGGTGCGGCAGCTCGGCGACTTCGGAGGCGTTCCGCGCCCGATGGTCGTGGAGGCGGCGCGGGGGGTGACCGACTCGCTCCGGCGCAGGGCGAAGTCCGGAGGCGGGGTTCCTGATGAGGCCGAGGTGCTCGACGCGGTCCGGATGCGCGTGGAGCAGCTGCGGGAGTCGCTCCTACGTCCCGTGGTCAACGCCACGGGCGTCATCCTGCACACCAACCTCGGTCGCGCTCCCATGTCCGCGGACGCCGCACGCGCCGCGGCTGAGGTCGCCGCCCGCTACTGCACGCTGGAGTACGAAGTGCCCACAGGACGCCGGGGCGACAGGCACTCGCACGTCGAGCCGATGCTCGCCACCCTCATGGGGGCCGAGGCGGCGCTGGTGGTGAACAACTGCGCGGCCGCGGTCCTTCTCGTGTGCTCCGCGCTGGCGGCGGGACGGGAGGTGGTGATCTCCCGCGGGGAGCTGATCGAGATCGGGGGCGGCTTCCGGATCCCCGAGGTGCTGGCGCAGTCGGGGGCGGTGCTGCGGGAGGTCGGCACGACCAACCGAACCAGAACCGGCGACTACGCCAAAGCCGCCGGCGAACGCACGGCGATGATCCTGTCGGTGCACCCGTCCAACTACAAGGTGGTCGGCTTCACTGAGTCACCGCCGCTTGCGGATCTGGCCACCGTGGCTCGCAAGGCCCGCGTCCCATTGGTGTACGACGCCGGGTCCGGCCTGGTCTCCGGCGAGCTCGCTTCGGAGCCGGTCGTGCCGGAGGTGCTCAAGTCGGGCGCGGACCTCGTCTGCTTTTCCGGCGACAAGCTTCTGGGCGGCCCCCAGGCCGGGATCGTCTGCGGACGCCGGAAGCTGGTGGCGCAACTGCGCAAGCACCCTCTGCTGCGCGCTCTGCGGGCGGACAAGATGCAGATCGCGGCGCTGGCCGCGACCGTCGCGCACTATCTGCGCGGGGAGACCGATGAAGTCCCGGTCCGCCGGATGCTGTCCCGGGACTACGACTCGCTGCTGAAGCGATCGCGCCGGCTGGCTGCGCGCGTGGTGAAGTCCGGACTGGGGGCCGAGGTCGTCGAGGGCGAGTCCGTGGCGGGCGGCGGCTCACTTCCCGGCCATGGGATCGCCTCACCCGTCGTCAGGGTCTCCCTGTCGGGAACCCCGGCCGCGACGCTGGCCTCGCACCTCCGGGCCGGGGAGCCGCCGGTGATTGCGCGGGTCGAGGGGGGCTCACTCGTGCTCGACCTGCGGACGGTGCTGGACGACGAGGACGATGTGGTTGCGCGGGCGGTCGCTTCGCTGGCGCAGTGACTAGGACTGTTCGAGCTCGCGGAGCAGAAACTGCACCCCCGCCTGCAGGACCTCGTCACGGCCGTCCCTGATTCCCTCCACCGTGGGATAGACCTCGAGATCGGGCAGGATGCCGACCCGCTGGAGCTGGCGGCCGTCCCCGTGCCTGACGTCGTGGCCGGTCATCCCGAAACTGACACCCCCGGGCAGGAGGACAGAGGTGACGTCCCCATTGGCGCCCGTTGTCGGGCTGCCGACGAACTTGGCCCCCGCGGCCGCCTCCAGGAAAAGACAGGTGTGCTCAGCGTGGCTGATCGCGCGCTCGTCGATCAGCGCCACGACCCGGCCCCTGTACTCGGGACCGTCCGGATCGGGTGCGGACATCTGGTCGAAGCTCAATTCGACGGCATAGGTCTCGCTCGGCCCCCGAAGCTCGGGGCGCCTGAACTTCGCGGCGACCACCGGCTCCCTCGCCAGCCTCGACTCCAGCGGCCACAGGGCGCCTCGCGGATACCCGCGCACGTCGAACACGACCCCGGGGGTCCCGGCGATCGCAGCGAGGGCTTCGTCCACCTGGTGCGGCTCGAGGCGGAGAAGGTCCACGTAGGCGACGCCCTCCGAAAGCACGCGCCACACCGGTGAATCGTCCTGCGGGTCGAAGTAGTCGAGCGAGCGCGGGATCGATACGTCGAGCGTCTCGGCCCCCCGGCGCACCCTCAGTCGGCACGGAGTGTCCTCCGGTCCCCTCAGCAGCGTGCGGTCCGTCGACATCGTCAGACCCTGGGGGGTGGACGCCGACATGATCTGGACAAGGTGGTCCCGCCGTGCGCCGACGTCCTCTCCGTCCACCGACAGGACCACGTCACCAGGCTCAAGGCCCGTCCCCTCGGCGGCCTTCAGGACGACGGCCTCACCCCGGAGGGTGCGCACCGTGACCGGTGGCTCTGCTCTGCCCCTGTGCTCGTTGAGCGCACTGCTCCCGACCCACGCGGAGTGGGTGTCCTGCATGAAGCGGGTGGCGGCACAGACGGCAAGCCCGTAATCGAGGTCGCTGGAAGCCTCGACGAACTTCGGGATCAGCTCGGGCAGGACGTCGTCCCAGTCGCGGTCCATGAGGTGGCGGTAGGGAAAGAAGTAGCGCACGACGTTCCAAAGACGGAACAGGCCGAGCAATCGCTGCCCAACGGAGGGCGACCCTTCCGAAGCGGCTGGTTGCCGCCGTTCACCCACCGTGACCACCGGAGCGACATCGGCCGCGCCCGTAGCCTTCGGGTTCAGCACGGCCGAGACGGCGGACCGGATCGCGGGAGTCTCCAGGTAGGGCTGGCCGTCATCGGAACCGGCCACGACGGCGGGCTCAACCGGGCGCCCGAAAGAGTCGACAAGCTCCCCGACCCTCACGTAAGCAGTGACGCCGCCCGCGAGTTGCACCGTTTGCTGTGGCGCCAGGGTTTTGGGCCCCGCCGCGACCACCGTTGCGAGCCCCGCCGCCTGAAGTCCCGCCGGCACGTCCATCGAGTAGACAGACTCGTCCACGACGAACGCCTGGGGCCTCGGCGAGAACCTGTCCTCAGGCGGTGGAAGAACCACCGCGTCCTGGACCAAAACTCCTGAGTGGTACCCGCCCGAGGCCGTGCCCGGACCCCGATAGCCGGAGTGCATCCGCACGCGGCTTGAGGCGGTCCGGACGGCAGACTCCAGATACCTCGCCACGTGCGCCGGGAGGACTCGGTTGAACCAGAAGTCGGACTGGCGGAGGTCCCACACGATGCCCTCGGCCCCATGCGCCTCCTTCTGCAACCGCTTGAGCGCATTGGCGGGACCGTCCCTGCCGGTCTTTGCGAAGTCGCGAGCGGCGATCACGGCGACGCGCCGGTCCTCCGTCCAGTGGACGACCGGCTCATCCGCCGGCTCCCGATGGGACTCGCGACCACCGCTCGGAGGGCGGGTGGTCGTCCATTCATCCCCGACGTGCGACAGCATCCTCTCGACCGCTTCCTGGAACTCCTCGTCGCTCGAGGCATCGAGGACGGCGGGCGCAGCTTCAACCGCGGCGGCGTCCCAGTCGATGTCCCTGCAGGCGATCCAGGGGTGGAGGAACTCGACGATCCCCCACAGCCTGCACAGGGAAGCCAACCGATCGATCGTGACCTGTTCCATTCAGTCTCTCCGGACGCGGCCCTGCCGGGCAGTGGATTCTGTAACGGACGACCCCATACGGTGTCATGACCTCGAGGACGTTCGCGACACGGAAGGGTTTCGGTGACGCCGGAAAGAGTGGAGGAGGTCTACCGGCAGTACCGTCCTGCCCTGGAGGCTGCGGCGGCGCGCGTCCTTCGCGACTCAGAGGAGGCGCGGGACGTGGTCGCCGAAACCTTCGTGGCCCTTCTGCAGCACGACCTCCGTGACGAGGGCGCCGCGGTCGGCTGGCTGTTCAAAACCGTCCGAAACCGATCCCTAAATCGTCTGAGGGACCGCCGGAGGGCACTGCGTACCGCCGCCTCGTCCCTGGAACAGCAGGACCCGGCCCCCGAGTCGGTGGAGCACCCCGTCTCAGAAGCGGTCCGCGCAGCGGCGGCGGCTCTGACGCCCCGTCAGGCGCAGGCCCTGCACCTGCGGTTCCAGCAGGGGCTTGCCTACGACGAGATCGCCGAGCGGATGCAAATCTCGGCCGGCAACGCACGGGTGATCGTCCACCGAGCGGCGCGGGCAATGCGGCGGGAAGCAGTGCGGCTGCTGGCCGAGCACCACGGGGCCGCCGCTTCATGCCGCCGGTCGCTGATCAGGAGCGCTGCCTCCGGGGAAGTCGGCCAGCACCCTGGATGTGCCGCCTGCGCAGCCGTGGCGGCCGAGGTCGAGGCGTTGTCGGCGCGCGGCGTCGTGCCGCTGCTTCCACCGGCCGTTCCCGCAAGCACGCTCCGTGCGCGTGCTCAGGAGCTGTGGGAGTCGGGCACACAAGGCGTCCGGTCGGCGCGCGAGACGCTGCGCGCCCAGCCGATCCTGGCCGCAAGGACGGCGGAGATCCTGGCTCTGGCCCTGGTAACAGGGGTTGCCGCACCCGCACCACCCCCGGTCGGCGCCCTTCCGGTGGGGGCCGGCGCTGGTGCTGTCGCCGTGGCTGCCGACGCCTCCCCGCCAGATGCAAAGCCGCCGGCGCTCCCACAGGTCGTTACGTCGCGAACTGCCGAAGCCGCGAGAGGGCCGGTGTCGGGCCTGGTCCAGCTGGGAGAGGGCACCCGTGCCTCTGACGCGACGGGGGACCAGGGATTCCGGACGCTGCTCGCTCCGCTCGGCAAGGTGCTTTCTGTCCCCGACCCGCTGGAGACCGCCCGCCGCGAGCTGGACATCCGCGGACTGTCGATCTCAGCCATGGGCGACCGCGCCGGGAGGCTGGTGTCGCTGGTGTTCTCGCTGGACCTCGAAGCTCCCCCCCAGCCCGGCTCGTACTACATGTTCGCCTGGAACTATCGCGACACCAGCTGCAATGGCGCGGTGACCGCATCGCTGAACGACGAATCCGGGATTAAATCGACTGCATCGTCCAGCTGCACCGACCACACCGACATCGTCAGGACCCACTCGGAGCCTTTAACCGAAGCACAGGCAAGGGTGCGGGGAACGACTCTGGAGATGGAGCTGACCCTCGCGTCCGCTCAGGGCGCGCTGGCCCGTGAACTGCGTCCGGGAGCGCTGCTCACGGCGCTGTACGCCACCTCGAGCGGCGGAGCCACAACGGGCTTCCAGGCCGACAGAGCCCCCGACGACCGGCTGCTCGAGTACCAGGTCCCGCCGGATTCCTCGCGGTAGAGCCTCCGATCGCGTAACAGCGGCCCTCCGCCGGTGTCCTGCATGCAGGAAGCAACACCGGACGAACGCAAGGAGGGCGAAAGTGAAAAGACTGATGGCCGCCATCGCGGTGGCCGTGTTGGTGCCTTCGGCAGCCTCGGCGGGCACAAAGGCAGACCCGGAGGTGACCGACCCAAGAGGTGACGCCTACTACGTCAGCGCGGGCGGGACCAACGCCGATTGGGCGGACATCACGGCGGTGTGGTTTGACACCCTCAACGACGACTCCGGGATCCCCACCCACCTGAGGGTTCACCTGGCCACAGTCGGCGACACGTCGGCTCCCGACCACGACGCGATGCTGCACGTCTCATGGGCACTCCAGGCGGGCCAGTCGAGTTCCTGTTGGAGCCGGTTGCTGATCGTCCTGACAGACGACGCCCCGATGGAGCTGAAGCCGTCGACCACCCTCACCTACACGTGCGACGACGACGAGAACTACTTCGAGCTCCCGGTCCTCGGCGTTCAGTTGCCGGCGCGCGAGCAATACCGGCGCCAGCTGACGGCCTCGGGCTCAGGGGCTGAGACCATCGTGACGATCCCGCTGGCGGCGTTCGACCAGGGTCGGACCAAGGGTCTGTACCGTCCGGGCGCGGTCCTCAACTACCCGAACGCCAGCTCCAACGTCCTCGCGACTGCGTTGCACGGGATGGTGGGCCTGCCCGGCGACCACACCGGCGGTTTCTGCTTCAAGGGCCCGGTCGCCATCGGGTGCCAGAGCATGATGCGCCCCTACACCATCGGCAGCTAGGTCTGGATCCGTGCGGGGTCCGGTGGGTATTGCCACCGCCGGGCCCGCGCACGGGGCCGCTGCCCCGAGGTCTTGCCCCCCTAGGCCCCCGCCGTGGCTCCCAGTGACCCGTCCACCAGTTTGGGCAGTGCCTTCTCGAGCTCCGACTGTCCCATGGCCCCCGACCACCGGGCCTTGACGAGTCCATCCGCGCCCACGAACACAATCCACGGCTCCCCCGGGAGCTTCCACTCCTGGACGGCGGGGGCGTGGTTCGGCGGCGCGCCGTTGTAGACCTCGACGTGGACGAAATGGACTCCCGCAAACGACGACTTCGCCG
>DATLNZ010000090.1 GCA_035536535.1 Actinomycetota bacterium
CGGCCGGGGCATCGGCGCGCGACGTGTCCGAGGTGCTGGCGGTGGCGCTGTGACCGACGCACCGTCGAGCCTTCGGCCGCTGGTCATCGTGAACCCCCGTGCGGGGACGGGAGCCGGCGCAGCCACGGCGAGGCTGGAGGAGCTCCTGCGGGCGCAGGGACTTCACCCCGACGTCCGGGTGACGTCCGGTCCGGGACACGCATCGGAACTGGCCGCGGAGGCCCAGGCCGAGGGCCGGAGCATGGTGGTCGCCGCCGGGGGCGACGGAACCGTCAGCGAAGTGGTGAACGGACTGCTGCAGCCGGGCGGCTCCCCGGACGCCCCCGTCCTGGGGATCCTCCCCCTCGGGTCGGGCTGTGACTACGTCAAGACCTTCGGCATCGATGCGCAGATCGAGCAGGCCGCGGCCCGGATCGCCTCGGACTCGGCTCCCGTGCCGGTAGACGCCGCACGGATCAGCTTCACGACCCTGGACGGTCCCGCGCAGCGCGTGTTCGTGAACATCGCGGAGGCGGGCATCGGCGCAGAGGTGGTGGAGGCCGCGTCCCAGCTCCCGAGACGCCTGGGGCCGGCGGTCTACTTCACGGCCTTCTGGAAGACGCTCCCGAGGTTCTCGCGCCGTCACGCCATGCTGCAGGACCCGGCCTCCGATCAGGTCCTGTACGAGGGTTCGGTGATGAACGTGGTGGTCGCCATCGGCCGCGTCTTCGGCGGCGGGATGCGCGTGGCCCCGGACGCCGATCCCGCCGACGGACTGCTGGATGTCCAGGTGCACGCCGGGTCGAAGCTGGACTTCGTCCGTGCCCTTCCAAAGGTCTATCGCGGAGCGCACCTGCCGCACCCCCGGATCCACGAGCACCGCGTGTCTTCTCTGCGGCTGGAGTGCGAGCCCGCGGCGCTGATCGAGGCCGATGGCGAGGTCCTCGGGACCACCCCCGCCACCTTCGAGGTTCTGCCGCACGCTCTCCGGCTCAAGGTCTGACCACAGGGGCCGACAAGGAAGGCCGCCGGGCCACGGATAGACTTGCCGCAAGATGAAGTGCACCTCCTGCGGCGCTGAAGCCCCTGCGGCCGCCAAGTTCTGTCCCACCTGTGGATCGCCGCTGCAGTCCCGCGCGGACGAGCGGCGGGTGGTGACCGTGCTGTTCGGGGACCTGGTCGGGTTCACCGCGCTGTCCGAGACGATGGACCCGGAGCAGGTGAAGATCCTGATCGACCGGTGCTTCGGACTGCTGGCGGCGGACATCACCCGCCACGGGGGCCGGGTGGACAAGGTGCTCGGCGACGGGATCGTCGCGATGTTCGGCGCCCCGGTGGCCCACGAGGACGACGCAGAGCGTGCGGTCCGGACGGCGCTCGCGATGCAGGAGACCATCAGCGTCCATGCGTCGCATCTTCAGATGCGCATCGGCGTCAACACCGGTGAGGTACTGGTCGGGTCCCTTCGCGCGGGCGGCGACTACACCGCCACGGGCGACGTCGTGAACTCCGCCAGCAGACTGCAGTCTGCGGCGTCTCCGGGGCAGGTCGTTGTCGGGCCCCAGACCTGGGCGGCCACCAGCCAGGTGATCCGGTACGAGCCGCTGGGGGCGCTGCTGGCCCGGGGCCGGGAAGACCCCATCGACGCCTGGGCCGCCGTGGAGGCCGTCGTCCCGCCCGGCCGCAGGCCGAGACGCCGCCGGGTGCCGCTCATCGGCCGGGAGGTCGAGCTGGGGGTGCTCTGCGGAGCCGTAAAGGCCGCGGCGGCCAACCGCCGTCCACACCTCGTCGTCCTGCTGGGCGAAGCGGGTCTGGGCAAGTCCCGTCTGGTGGAGGAGGTGACGGCGTACGCGTCCTCCGAGCAGGGCGCCATGTGGTTCCAGAGCCGCTGCCCGCCCTACGGCGAAGCCAACCCGTGGTGGCCGATCGGCGAGACACTGCGACAGGCGTGCGCGATAGGGCCCGGCGACTCCGAGGAGGATACGGTCGCCAAGACTCGGGAGACCGTCGCGAGCGCGCTCGGGGCAGGAGTCGACGATCCCGACGTCGCGCACACGGCGTCCGGGCTGCTGTACCTCATGGGAGACGAGTCGGCTCTGGCCGACGTGGACCCGGCGCGCGCACTGCAGGACGCGCAGCGATCGCTGGTGGACGTGCTCGAGGCACTGTCCCGCCACGGCCCCCTCGTCATCGTGCTCTCGGAGCTTCACTGGGCCGACCAGCTCGTCCTGGACATGCTCGACTACCTCCTCGAGCGTCTGCGGGAAGCTCCGGTAGTGGTCCTGGCGACGGCCCGGCCGGAGCTCGAGTCGCGCTGGACCCCCAAGGTGGGCCGCCACAACCTGCTGGTCGTCAACCTCGACCCGCTGGACGAGCAGGCGTCGCGGGAGCTCGTCACCCGGCTGGTGGGGGAGGAGCCCCCGAAGCCGCTGCTGGACCTGGTCATCGAACGCAGCGGGGGCAATCCGTTGTTTCTCGAGGAATTGGTGGCGCTGGTCGTGGACCAGGCGGGGGAACCGGGCGGCTCGTCCCCCCAAGACGTCCCGGCGACACTCCGGGGCATCGTGTCGGCGCGGCTCGACTCGCTCGGGGACGCGGAGCGTGCCTTGCTGGAGGACGCCTCGGTCATCGGGCAGTCGGGCAGCCTGGAAGCTCTTTCGGCGATGGCGGGCCTTCGTGGCGAGCCCGATGCCGGTGCGGTGCTGGACTCCCTGTCGCTGACCGACCTGGTGCTGGTCGGCAACGACGACTTCAGGTTCAAGTCCGACCTGGTGCGGGAGGTGGCGTACGCGACGCTGGCCAAGTCCGAGCGGGCCCGGCGGCACGCCTTTCTGGCGTCGTGGATGGAGAGCCTCGCCGAACGCACCGAGCGGATGGACGAGCGGCTCGAGCAGCTGGCGTACCACTGGGGGGTCGCCGCCGGTCTCGCCCAGGAGCTCGGCTCCATCGAAGGCGTGGAAGGCGACGTAAAGGACAGAGCCCTCGACGCTCTGGACCGCGCGGCGGCAAGAGCGGAACTGCGCGAGACGCCGCTTGCCACCGTGATGCTCCTGGACCACGCCATGAAGCTGAATCCCGAGGCCGGCCGGGGCCGGCGGCTGGCACTGCGGCGGGCCTCCGCCAAGTCGACCCTCAGGCACCTGACGGAGGCGCGGGAGGAAGCACTCGAGATCCTCTCGCAGGCCGAGCGCGAAGGCGACCTCGCCACAAAGGCGCACGCCCTCACGGTGCTGGGCGACGTCCAGCACCGTGAGGGGCAGGAGGCCGAGTCGGCCAAGAGCCTGTCCGAAGCCGTGGTGCTTTGGCGCGAGGTGGGCGACCGGCAGGGCGAGGCCGACGCGCTGCGCGGTTTGGGCATGACGAACCTGTTCTGCGGGCGGCTGGACGAGGCGGAAGCCGTGGTACGGGAAGCGCTTTCGGTGTCGGGGGAGCTGGAGGACCGTCGCGGCCAGGCCTGGTCGCTGCAGCACCTCGCCTGGATCTCCTTTGTTCGCGGAGAGGCTGCGCCGGCGGAGGAGTGGCTCCAGAGTTCGGCCTCCCTGTTCATGCAGATCGGTGACTTCCGGGGCCTGGGGTGGGTGTTCGGGCTGCTGGGCTGGGTGCGGCTCATGCAGGGCCGCTTGGAGGAGGCCGAGCAGTACGCGCGACAGGTCGTGGGCGAGTCGGCCGAAAGCGGCGACAGGTGGGCCGAAGGGATTACCCGGAGTCTTTTGGGCATCATCGGCTTGTGGCAGGGGCGCACCCAGCAGGCCGTCGAGGGTCTGCTGCGAGCGCGGAGCGTGTTCCGCGAGATCCAGGACGCCTGGGGGGAGATCCAGGCGATGCTCGCGGCGTCCCGGGCGCTCGTGCTGGACGGACGCCCGCAGGAAGCCGTGACGCTGTTGGACGAGGCGCGGTCGATGGCCGCGAGGCATCCGGACACCACACTGCGCAACAGTTCCGCCATGGCTTCGGGGGCAGTGGCGGTGCAGCTCGGACACGGAAGGCGGGTGTTGGAGAAGCTGGACCCGTCGGGCCTGGCGGCTGAGACCAACGTCGAGATCCTGGTCCTGGGCGGACTGGCTCTGCTGCAGGTAGGACGTGTCGACGAAGCGGTGCCAGTCCTCCAGCGGGCCCGCGAGTCGTCGGGCGAGCCGGGCCCGCGGGCGAGGGCCTCCGGACCCCTGGCGCTGGCGCTTTGCTGCTCGGGCCGCCCGGAGGACGCCCTTGCCGCCGCATCCGAGGTGGACCGGATCGATGGCGGAACCTATTTGGACCGCGCCGACGCAGCGATCGCCAAGGGTCTGGCGGCGGCTGCGGCCGGTGACGCATTGACCGCTGCCGATGCCTTCGCCGGTGCGGAGCAGATCCTGGGCGCGACCGGTGACCGGTTCACGCCGTCGCTGTTGATGCTCGCGCGCGGGCATGCCTCGGCATCTCTCGGAACCGACGACGCGGGGCTGCTGGAGTCGGCTCGTCGCCGGCTTTCGGACTTGGCGGCAGGCGACGGCTGGGACAGGGTCTACGGCTCAGCCGTCATGGCACGGTCCGCTCCCGCCGCAGGCTGAGTCGTAGCGTTAGTTGCGCGTCCGGGTGCGGGCCCGCCTGCTCTGCAGTCCTCGCTGGCGCGCGGCTTCGCCGCGCTGGCTGCGGAACTCGCGATCGGACCCGCACCCGCCCGCGAACTCAAACCCACCCGTGCCGGACCTGCTGCACCGCACCGAGCCCGGCGTGCTCGCGGAGCGGACGGGCACGCGAAGCTCCAGACAACACGGCTCCCGTTGACATAGTGAATGCGCCACACTACAGTGAAAGCCGTCCACTGAGGGGAGCCGACCGTGGTAGACCAGATGCGGTTGAAGAGGCGGGCAGCGGCGGACCCGTTGCGGTTGAGGATCCTTGAGTTGTTCGGGTACCGGGAGAGGTGGACCGCCAAGGAGCTCGCGAGGGAACTGGGGATCGGCGCAAACGGGCTCTACTACCACCTGCGAATCCTGGAGGAGGCTGGCCTGCTGTCGGTGGTGGATCGCCAGGCGGGGGAGCGCATGGTGGAGAGGGTGTACGGAATGACCGACAACCAGCGCATCACCTGGGACATACGCCGGCCGGACGAGCTGGCCATTCACCTGTCCGCGATGGTCGAGGGAGCCCGAGCGCGGGCGGAACAGGCGCTCTATGAGAAGGCGTCGCTGGCCGAAGTGGGGAAGCCGCCCGGGTTCATCACCTTCAACCGCCTCGCGTTCACCACCACCGTCGACGAGATCATCGAGTTCAACACCAGAATCCAGTCCCTGCTAAAGGAGTTCAGGGACCGAGCCCACACCCTCCAAGGAGCCGCCGCCGACCAGCCCGACCTGAGGCGGATGGAGTTCCTATACGTACTCCACGACGAACCTCCCCGAAGCTACGAGCGAGTCGCAGACTCCACCCCAGCCCCCGCTGGCTAGACGATCGAGCCTGGGTGCGGGTTTGAGTCGGCGTCTTGTGCGGGTCCGATCGCGAGTTCCGCAGCCAGCGGCGCG
>DATLNZ010000091.1 GCA_035536535.1 Actinomycetota bacterium
CGGATCTGCTCCAGGCACAACCCCCGGTGGACGGGGTCGTCCAGCATCCCGGCCGGGTCGGCCAAGACCGCATCGGGGCCGCGTCCGCGAATGACGTCCATCGCCTCCCGAAGCGATTCCACCGGCACCACCGGGAGCCCAGCCAGGGCCGCCTCCCCCGCATTCGCGGCCGGACAGACGACCTGCTTCATCCCGGCTCGTCTCGCGGCCTCCGCGGAGGCAAGGGCGCCGCGCACGGCATGCACCTTCCCGGACAGACCGAGCTCGCCGATGAACATCCGGCCCTCGAGACCCTGCTGCGGCGCGCGCTGCTGGGCGACCAGCAGGCACACCGCGAGCACTAGGTCCAGCGACGGCCCCTGCTTGCGGACGTCGGACGGGGCGAGGTTCACCGTGATGCGGCACATGGGAAACGGCTCGCCCGAGTGAAGGATCGCCGCACGCACTCTCTCCCGGGCCTCCTGGACCGATACGTCCGGGAGCCCTACGACCGTGAACGCCGGGAGCCCGTTGCCGAGGTCGCACTCGACCCTGACGACGGTTGCGTCGACACCGGTGAGCACGGCACCCGCGGACCACGAGAGCATGCGCGCCTCCCCGAATAGACCAAGCGGGAAGGCGAAGGAAGGAGCCGCATCATAGGGGCGGGTGCCGACATCGGACGGAGTTGCCCGCTCGTCCGATCGATTAGCGACCATGATGGTGGATGGCCGAGGAGATGGGCACCGCAGGGGTCGCTCAGGAGCCGGTGGAGGACGGTGCCTCACCCGGTCGGTCCAGGGCCGCGCGGTGGACGGCTGTCGCCGGCGTGGCCGTGGCAGCCGTTGCCGCTGTTGCCCTCGTAGGGCTGGAGAGCAAATCGCCCGACGGTGGTCAGCAACAGTACGGCGAGTCCCTGCCGGACCTGGCGCTGGAGAGGACCGGGGGCCTGCCCCAGCCCGACTGCCAGGACGGGGGGTTCGCAGAAGTCAGTGACTACCCGGCGGGCACCGCAGGCCTCCCGCTCGACCAGGCTCTCAGGCTCCGGTTCCGAGACCCCGCTTTCATCGACCGACTGGAGAAGTCGGCTTACGGCGTCCACGCAACGTTCATTTACAGGGACCGGGGCCGGATAGTGCTGGTGCTGGACGCGGAGGAGGTGGCGGCCGGGGGCTGGATATTGCCGCGGGTTTCCGGGTGCAACTTCATACAGCGGCAACTGAGGTAGTGGTCACGTGCGAATGCAGCGCAGCGTTAACTGCTTCGCCGCTGTGGGAGGCGATCGACCCCGTGGAGACGGAGGTCGCCTGCACGGGCGTCCCCCATCGAATCGCTATCGATCCCGATGGCGTGACGCATCAACACGCGGAACAGGACGACGTCCTGACTGCCTTCGGCGCCCCCGTCCCCCGATGCGTCGGCGTCGCGGGGCTTTGGCGGCAGCAGTGGCTCTTTGAGCACCTTCCGGTCGTGGCGCGTCCGGCGACAAGGCCCCGGGCCGAGTGGATCAACGAGATCCGCCGGCGGAGAATGCGATGCCAAGCCGAGGTGGACGGGCGCAAGGTCGATTGCACCGAGCATGGGATCGCTATGTCGTTCGCCGATCCTCCGGCGCACATCCGTTCGCTCCTCGGCGTGCAGGTGGCGATGCAGCGTCCGACCGACGACCTGACGCAGGCGGCCGCCGCGGCGGAGGCGATGAGAGCAACCTGCCCGGCGACCGATCTGGCCGTCGTCTCCTGCCACCGTCGCCTGCTGGCCCAGCACGTGTACGGGTGGTCGGACGGGACCCGCGGAGCGATGTTCGTATCGTTCTCGCCGCGCTGGGAGTCGGAGGTTCTCGACCCGGGACTGCAGGTGGTGGACGGCCACCTGATCATTGAACGCAAATTCAGAGAGGTCCTCGCAGTCCGGTGGACGCGCGTCGCGGGTGGTCTTTACCCGCGCCTGGCTCGTGCGGCCCTCGACCGCAGTTCGACCCGGCTGTACTGGCACTGAGGGCGGCCTTGTCGCTCGAGGCCTGATCGAGGCGGGACTAAAGTGACGGACTTTCGCATGTCGAGGGAGGTGTGGCATGAGCGTTCAGGAGGATCGGGTCGGCGAGTTCCACCGGCTGCACTCCTCGGGTTGCTTCGTGATCCCCAACCCCTGGGACGCCGGCAGCGCGCGGGCCCTGGAACGGATGGGCTTCAAGGCACTGGCCTCGACGAGCGCCGGGTTGGCGTGGACGCTGGGCGTCGCGGACAACCAGGTGACCCTCGACCAGTCCCTCGAGCATCTGCGTGTCCTGGCCGGCGCGGTGAACGTGCCGGTGAACGCCGACTTCGAGGGCGGTTACGCCGTGGACCCGCAGCAGGTCGCAGAGAACGTGAGACTGGCCGCTGACACCGGGATCGCCGGCCTCTCGATCGAAGACTCCTCGGGGGACGAGTCCCAGCCGCTCTTCGATTTCGGACTGGCCGTGGAGCGGATCGCAGCCGCCCGGCAAGCGATCGATGAAAGCGGCACCGGAATTGTCCTCACCGGACGATCCGAGGGGTTCGTCCGCGGGCGGCCCGACATAGACGAGACGATCCGAAGACTGCGCGCGTACGCCGAAGCAGGCGCCGACTGCCTTTATGCGCCGCGGATCACGACGGTGGAATACGTCGCGGCGGTCGTCTCCGCCGTGTCACCCAAGCCCGTGAACCTGTTGATCAACTCCCCTTTCACGACGGTGGCGGAGGCCGCGAGCCTTGGGGTTCGTCGGATCAGCGTCGGCGGCACTCTCGCGCGCACGGCGTGGGGCGGGTTCCTGCAGGCTGCGCAGGAGATCGCCGAACAGGGGACGTTCACCCGGTTCGACGGGTTGCCGAAGGTGGACGCACTGCTGGGCGAGTGACGGCGGCGCGGATCCCTCCGCCCCCGTCAGGCTGAGCAGACGGTCACTGCCCGCGAAGAGGGAGCTCGAGGAACGAGCCGTCGAGCAAAAGGGTGTTCGTTGACCTCTGCTCGTCCGGCGCGACCCAGGTCGTGCTCGACGAGGCAAGGAGCAACTCCAGCTTCTCACCGGCCTGGAGCCTGAAGTCGTTGTCTATGAGCTCGATCGGGAAGGATCGCTCCACGCCTGGGACCAGGTCCTGTCCCTGTTCCAGTGAGTCCGCGTAACGGGCATTCAGAAAGCCGCGCCCGACCACCCGCTGTCCCGCGCGAAGCGTGGCGACGAAGTGCGTGCTCGTGGCGTTGGTCCGGGCCCTCAGCCTCAACACCGGCCGCCCCTCGACCTCCACGCCGGCGGGCACCTCAACCGGGACGGACGTGAAGCGCAGTCCCGCGCCGAGCCCCCGGATCATCTCGGACTCCGTCAGCGCGCCGTCGTCTGTATAGGTGAACGCGTCACCGGCCAGCGGCACCCGCAGGACGCTTCCGGTGCCCCATGAGGACTGGACGCGGGGTCCCTGGGTCCCCTGCTGCACCCAGACGCCCGGTTCGTCCTCCACCCCGTTGGGGACGTCCATCAGCCACCGCGCAAACCACCGGTCCAGCAGCTGATTCCAGCCGGTGACGAGCGGCACGCTATGCCCCCATCCGCCGACAACGAGCCGCTTTGGCCCCCCGAGAGCCTGGTACCAGGCCGTGCCCTCCCAGGATTTGACGTTGGAGTCCAGCAGTCCATGCGCGACGAGCGCCGGGACCTTTATGTCCGGGGCGTGGCGGAGGTAGTCGCGCTCCTGCCAGAACTCGTCGTAATCCGGCTGCGTGCTGTAGCCCTTCAGCGTCTGCCGGACGCGGTCGCACGGGTTCCACCGGGCAGCGATGCGAGCCGGGTCGTCGGCTGCGCTCGGCGACGGAGGCGGGATGAATCCGTAGGCGAACATGAAGTCCGTGGGCGTGTCCGAGGGTGGATCGGCGTCTGCGGTCTCACCCGAGTACGTCACGCGCGCACCGCCGTGGTAGGCGTATCCCCACCATCGGCTGATGGCGGAGATGGGCACGATCGTGGACAGGTGCGGCGGCTGCTCGACCGCCGCGGCGTTGGCCGTAGTCCCGTCGTAGGAGCCCCCGATCATCCCGACGCGGCCGTTGGACCAGTCTCGGGTGCCGAACCACTCCACCAGGTCGTAGCCGTCCTCGCGCTCGGACTTCCCGCCGTAGCTCCAGCAGCCGCCGGAGTTGTACGTGCCCCGGACGTCGGCCAGGACGAAGGCGTAGCCCTTGGGCACGTACCGGCGCGCGACGCTGCCGGTAATGGACGGCAGAGTGCTCTCCTGGCGGTCGTTGGCGCGGTACAGCGCCCGGTAGGGGGTGAGCGTGAGGATGACGGGCACCTTCTGTCCCTCCGGGACGACCGGACGCCAGATGTCCGCGGACAGCTCCACGCCGTCGCGCATGGACACCAGCACGCGCTCGTACGTGTGCTCGTAGGGAGGCTCGGGGACGGCCGCGGCAGCCGGCGACGGGAGCAGGACCGACGCGACCAGGGCGAGCAACACGAGATGCGCGTGGCACCGGCGGGTGGGAGACATGCGGCTAACTTCGCCGCGACGCGGTACTCCTCCTGCGCGCAGGCCTGGACCCGGCCCCGACTTCACGTGGAGCGGGTCTTCACCCACACCATCTCCCGGCCGGAGTGCCCGGGGGCTTCGGGCTCCCGGTCCCGGACCCCTTGCAGGGTGAACCCGGCCTTGCGCGCCACCGCCGCGCTCGGCAGGTTGGCCTCGTCGCAGCGGATCTCCACCCGCGTAGCGCCCAGGTCGAAGGCAACCGAGGTGAGAGCGTCGGCGGCGGCGGTCGCGAGCCCCCGGCCCCCGTGGTCCACGTGCACCCAGTAGCCGATCTCGAGGGTGTCCGGTCCGCGTCTTGCGTGCAGCCCACAGGAGCCGACCACCTTGCTCGCGTCGTCGGGAGGAAACATCGCGTAGGCGAACTCGCGTCCGGCCTGGAACGACTCCTGGGCCCTCGCGACCAGGTCCGCGTACGTCCGCTCGTCCAGCGGCTTCTGGGCCCACGGCATCCACGGCTTGAGGTGCTCCCGGCTCTCAGCGACCGCAGCCACCATCGCCCCGACCTGGCTCGGGCTCCAGCGCCTGAGAACCACCTGGTCCGCGACGATCTCGTCCGGGGGAACCAGGAACCGGACCTGTCGGGTCACCGGGCCTCCCACGCCGAGGGACCGTCCGGCCGGCGGCGGACAGCGGTCCGGGTGGCAGCGGGCACCCGCCCGCGGCGAGGGTTTCTCCCGCGGGCCACCGTCACCGGCTCCCGGACCTCCCCCGGCTCCTCAACGGCCTCTTCGTCCGTCTCGTCGTAGGCGTCCGGAGCCTCGCCGGGGTCGGACTCGTCCACCAGGCTAGGCGGGCCGGCAACCTCGGCCCCCGCGTCAGGCTCCCCGGACTCTCTGATCCCGAACCTCGTGTGGAACCGTCGCAACGACTTCGGCAGCCACCAGTTCGCCTCCCCGGCCAGCCTCATGAACGCCGGGACGAGAGCCCCCCTGATGAGCGTCGCGTCCATGATCACGGCCATGGTCAGCCCCAGGCCGAACAGCTTGATGAACGACACCTTCGACGTGGCCGTGGCCAGGAACACGACCGCGATCAAGGCCGCCGCTGCGGTGACCAGGCGTCCGGTCCGCTCCAGGCCGACCGCGACCGCGAGCTGGTTGTCGTGCGTCCGGTCGTGCTCCTCCTTGATCCGCGACAGCAGGAACACCTCGTAGTCCATGGAGAGCCCGAACGCGATGCAGAACATCAGGATCGGGGTCGAGATCGCGATGTTGCCGATGGCGGTGAACCCGAGCAGGCCCGAAAGGTGGCCGTCCTGGAAGATCCAGACCATCGCGCCGAATGTCGCCGTGAGGCTGAGCAGGTTCAGCACGACCGCCTTCAGCGGCACGAGGAGGCTCCCGAACATCAAAAACAGCACCACGAACGTGACGACGCCGATGATCCCGGCGGCCAGCGGCATCCGGGAAAGCAACGTCTCTTTTGCGTCCACCAGCTGCGCCGACGGCCCCCCCACCACCACCTGGAACGGAGAGGGCACCGACCGGACCGCGCGGACGAGCCGCTCCCCCCGCTCCGACAGCGGCTCGACGGACGGCACCACCGCCAGCCAGGTGGACGCCTGCGCCGAGAACCTCTGTGCCAGCTGGGGCACGGCCGGAGCGACCTTGCGCCCGTCCACGTAGAACCCGGTGAAGGCGTCAACCCGCGAGACGCCGTCCACCTTCGACAGGGCGGTGGCGTAGGAGTCGATGGACGAAGACACGGCGCGGGGCGGTCCGGACTCGGCAGCCACCACGGCCACCGTCCCGGCCTCCTTGGACTCAAACCCCTTGCGGATCTCGTCGGACACGCGCCTGCTGGAGATCTCGGGTGGCAGGACACGGTCGTCCGGCAGGCCGAGCTCGATTCGCAGGAAAGGAGCCCCCAGGAACAGCAGCAGCGCGACGACCGCCAGACCGATCGGGATGGGCCGGCGCATGACGAACATCGCCACCCGGTGCCAGAACCCCTCTCCGACGGGCTTTGGCTCCCGGCGCAGGATCCGCAGGTTGTCGATCCGGGGGCCGAGCACCGCAAGAAGCGCCGGCAGGACGACCACCGCCCCCAAGCCCGTTAAGGCCAGGACGGCGATCCCCGCATAGGCGAAGGACCTCAAAAACGCCAGCGGAAACAAAAGCAGCACGGCCAGCGAGACGGCGACAGTCAGCGCGCTGAACGCCACGGTCCGTCCGGCGGTCTGGACGCTGCGAACGACCGCGTCGTGGGGGTGCATTCCGTTTCGCATCTCCTCGCGGAACCGCGACACGACGAACAGGGCGTAGTCGATAGCCAGTCCCAGTCCCATCGCGGTAGTCAGGTTGAGAGCGAAGATCGACACCTGAGTCACGGACGCCACGATGCGCAGGACGAGGAACGTCCCGATCACAGCCACGATCCCGACGGCCAGCGGCATGGACGCGGCAACCACGCTTCCGAACACCAGGACAAGGAGCACGAGCGTGACCGGGATGGCGATCGCCTCCGCCCTCGCCAGGTCCCTTTCGATCGTGGTCCCAATTTGGCGGAAGACCTCCGCGAACCCCGTCACTCCGACGGTGATGGCGTCCGTGCTGCGCGTGTACTTCTGCGACAGCACCTCGACGCGGTCGTCGATCTCGTCCTCGGTGCCCGTCATCCGCGCGAGCACCAGCGCCTGGCGGCCGTCCCGGCTGCGCAGCGGGGGGGCCGAGAAAAGTGACCAGTAGGACAGCGCCTGGTCGATGCCCCGCTCCGCCGAAAGCTCCTCGGTGAGCGCTGCCCCCTGGGCGGCTACGGCGGAGGAGTCCACGCTTCCCTGCCGGGCGGTGACGAGCAGCACGAGGTTCGGGTCGCCGGTCTTGAACCGGCTCTCCAGGATCCTCGCGGCCTCGCTGGACTCGGCCCCCGGGTCGTCAAAGCCTCCGGACGAAAGCCGCTCGGCGACGCCGGCTCCCAGTACCGCCGACACCACGATCGCTACGGCGGACGCGGCCAGCACGACCTTCCTGCGCCGGACCACCCACCGCCCCAGCCGCTCGAGCACGCGTACCCCCACGTCCCTCAGCCGACGGCGCTACCGTAGCCAACTCCGACGCCCCGCCGGTGCCCCGTCCGCAGGCCGGTACAATCTGCGCATGTCGCGCATCCTCGGCCTGCTGGCGGCCGTCGCCGCCCTGATCCCAGGCGCCGCCGCCGTCCACGTGGTCAACCAGACACCCCAGTCGGCGCTGGTCGTCCCGAACGTGCAGATCGCCACGGCCGGGGAGCCGATCCGGCTCACGCCCCAGGAACTGGGGGTCCGGCGGACGCCCGAAGGACTGCAGGTCGACGACAAAAAGCTGGACGCACGGCTGATCGAAGTCGCCAAGAGCTTCACCAGCGCCTCCCAGGCCAGCCGCTACGAGCTGACGAAGGACGGCGTCATCCTGCACACGGGCCAGCCGGGCGTAGAGCTGGACATGCCCGTGATGCGCCGCCAGCTCCTGGACGCCCTCGAGGGCTCGTCGGCGCGCCTGGAGCTGCCGGTGCGCGAGGTCCCGCCCGCTCCCCCGCCCAAGTTCGCGATCGTCGTGAAGCTGCGGGACTTCCGCCTGGAGCTGTACGAGGGGATCACGATGCGCCAGGCCTACCCCGTCGGGGTCGGCGAGCTGAAGTTCCCCACTCCGCCCGGCGCGTACTACATCCGCGAGAAAGCCAAGAACCCGACCTGGCGCAACCCCGGGTCCGGGTGGGCGCGGACGATGCCGGCGTTCATCCCGCCGGGCCCGAAGAACCCCCTCGGGACGAGGGCCATGCGCCTGGACCGCCAGGCCCTGGTCATCCACGGGACGCCGAACCCGGCCTCCGTGGGCCGCAGGTCCAGCCACGGGTGCATCCGAATGCGCAAGCCGGACGTCGAGAACCTGTTCGACCAGGTCCCCACGGGGACCCCGGTCTTCATCGTCCCTTAGCCGCTCAGCGGCCCTGGAATTTCGGCTCCCGTTTCTCCAGGAATGCCGTCACGCCCTCAACCACGTCCTGGGTGGACGAGCAGATGGCCTGGGCGTGCGCCTCGAGGTCGAGCGACTCCTCCAGCCCGGACTCCGACGCCCGGTTGAGGCCGTGCTTGGCCATCCGGACCGCCACCGGCGCGTTCGCGGCGATGCGGGAGGCCAGCTCCGCGGACTCCTTGAGCACCGCGGCCTTCGGGACCACCCGGTTGACCAGACCTATCCGTTCGGCCTCCTGGGCGGACACGGTGTCGCCGGTGAACGCGAGCTCCTTCGCCCTGTGCAGACCCACCCGGCGGGTCAGGGCCCAGGTCCCGCCCATATCAACGGTCAGCCCACGCCGCACGAAGAGCTCCGCGAACCGCGCATCGTCTGAGGCGACGACGATGTCGCAGATGAGGGCGAGGTTGCAGCCGCCTCCCGCGGCGATGCCCTCCACCGCGGCGATGGTCGGTTTCGGGAAGTCGGCGATCGCCCGGATGCATGCGTTCACGTCGCGCATGCGGTCGCGGAATGACGCCGGCGTGGGAACACCGCCCCCGCCCAGGGCACTGAGGTCGAGACCGGAGCAGAACGCGCCCCCGGCACCGGTGAGGATCACCACGCGACAGGAGTCGTCAGCGGACAGCTCGCGGAACACTGACTCGAGCTCCGCGAACATCTGCGGCGTGACGGCGTTGCGCCGCTCCGGACGGTTCATCGTCACGGTCGCGACGTAGCCATCGCGGTCCAGCAGCAGCGTCTCGTAGGCCATCTAGAACGCGTTCGGGATGTGCCGCAGTTCGCGGACGACCCCCGAGTTCACGAGCACCGAGATGACGTCAAAGCGCACCGTCCTCGCCCGCCGGTGCTCCCTGTGCAGGTACTCAGCCGCCAGGTGCCTGATCCGGCGGCACTTGGAGGGCGTCACCGCCTCCTCCGGCAGGCCGAACATCGCCGACGTCCGCGCCTTCACCTCGCAGAACACGAGGACTCCGTCGTGCTCGCAGACGATGTCGATCTCCCCGCTTCGAACGCGGTAGTTGCGGTGAAGGATCCTGTAGCCCTGGGCCTCCAGCGACTCACTGGCCGCCTGCTCCCCCAGCGTCCCGAGCACTCGCCTCGCGGTCGTCATGCGGGGGAGGCTAGAGGGGGGTGACGACAGGGCGGCGACGCTCAGCTCTCGGGCTGTCCGAACTCCCTGGCCAGGGCCTCCAGGGCCGAGGGGTCCTTTGTGAGCTCCTCGATGTTGACGTCCTTGAACGTCAGCACGCGGACGTTGGTCACGAACCGGGCCGGGCGGTACATGTCCCAGACCCAGGCGTCCGCCAGCACGAGCTCGAAGTACACCTGGCTGTCCACACCCCGGATCTCCAGGTGAGCTTCGTTGCACAGATAGAACCGCCGCTCCGTCTCGACCACGAACTTGAACATCTGGAGCACGTCGCGGTACTCCCGGTAGAGCTGGAGCTCCATCTCGGTCTCGTACTTCTCGAGGTCTTCGGCGGACATACGCGGGAGCTCCTCGGGCGCCGGGGCCTTTGGCCTCAGGCTATCACCGGCACTGGCCGAACCGGCCGCTCAGCGCGCGGGAGCGGCACTCAGAGGTCCTCGAACGAGGGCTGGTAGCTGGCCACTCCCTTGAACGACCTGCGGTGCACGGCGGATGGCCCCAGGGCCCTGATGGCCGTCCAGTGCTCGGCGGTGCCGTAGCCCTTGTGGCGTGAGAATCCGTACCCCGGGTACTGGGTGTCCAGGACGCGCATAAACGAGTCGCGCGACACCTTCGCCACCACCGAGGCCCCCGCAACCGCGGCGGACAGCGCGTCGGCCCGGGGTAGTCCGATGTGGGGGAACCCCTGATCGTCCAGGGCGAATCCGTCGCTGATCACGTAGTCGGGGGCCGGACGCAGGGCGCGGACGGCCCGGACCATGGCCGCCAGGTTGGACACGTGCAGCCCGTCGCCGTCGATGTCCTCGGCGTCCACGACGGTCCAGGACACCGCCACAGCCGCGGACAGCACCTCGGCGGCGCACCTCTCGCGCTGCAGGGCCGTGAGCATCTTGGAGTCGCAGACGCCTTTGGGAATGCGGTCCACGTCGAGCAGGACGGAAGCCGCCACCAGAGGACCCGCCAGGGCCCCCCGCCCGACCTCGTCCACCCCGGCGACCAGCCGGTAGCCCTGCCGCGCCAGGATCGACTCCAGGCGTCCCGCCGGGACGGGACCCGCCGCCTTGGCGCGGGTCCGGGAGCGTCCGGCTACAGTCCTCCGAACCGCTTTGGGGGCCACACGATCACGAATGCCTTCCCGACGACCTTGTCCCGGTGGATGGACCGGAACGTGCGGCTGTCCGAGGAGTTTGCCCGGTTGTCACCCAGGACCCAGTAGTGGTCCTTCGGGATCTTCACGGGGGTCCAGTCGGTCTCGTCCTTCTGTGGACCCTCGACCCCCTTTTTGGACTCGAAGTCGGTCTTACGGCCGTTGATGAAGACGTCGCCGTCGCGCATCTCGAACTCCTCTCCCGGCAGGGCGACGATGCGCTTGATGAAGTCCTTGGTGTTGTCGCCGGTGGGGATGCCGAACAGCTCCGCGAACCAGTCACGGGCCTTACGCGGGATGCTCTTGTTGCACTCGGGCGGCAGCGCGAGCCCCGGGATCTGCCTGCACTGCGGAGGGCTTGGGTCTTCAAAGACGACGATGTCCCCGCGCTCCGGCTTGTGGAACCGGTACGTCAGCTTGTTCACCAGGACCCGGTCGTGAATCGCCAGCGTGGGCTCCATCGATCCGGACGGGATAAAGAACGCCTGGATCAAAAACGCCTTGATGATCAGCGCGATCCCGAGCGCCAGCGCGATCAGGACCGGAAGCTCCTTGAAAAAGGAGATGATCCCGTGCCGCCGTCCGCCGGCGACGTTGTCCTCGACCGGCGTCGCCACTTCCCGCGCCACCTAGTCGCGCTTCTCTTTGATCCGAGCCGCGCGTCCGACCCTGCCGCGCAGGTAGTACAGCTTGCTGCGCCGGACGTCGCCCCGCGACACGAGCTCGATGGCCGCCAGGCTCGGCGAGTGCAGTGGGAACGTCCGCTCCACGCCCACACCGAAGGAGATCTTCCGGACCGTGAACGTCTCGCGGGTGCCACCGCCCCGGCGCCGGATGACCACGCCCTGGTAGGCCTGCACGCGCTCCTTGTTGCCCTCCGACACCCGGACCTGCACCTTCACGGTGTCGCCGGGGCCGAACTTCGGCAGGTCGGACCGCAGCTGCGGGAACTCGATGACCTCGGAGATGTTCACTTTGGGCATGACGACCGCCTGTCAGGGGTGGGGGACGCCAGATGATACCGCATGGCTTCGGGGGTGGCGCCGGGGCGGGCGGTGGGCCCGCCCCGGCGCGGGG
>DATLNZ010000092.1 GCA_035536535.1 Actinomycetota bacterium
CCGCGGACGTGGGCAGCCAGGGTGTGGTCAAAGGCAGCGGCCACCCGGCGCGGCCCCCATCCGGTTCCGGGGAACATCCCCAGCAGGTAGGTGGCGGCGGGGACGACAGCCGGCTCGTTGATCGTGATCCACCACCGGACCGGGGGCTGTCCGGCTGCCTCGAGCCGCCGGCCGATCTCGTCCACGCAGCGCCTGCAGTACGACTCGAACAGGTCCGGCGCCCGATGGTCCAGCCAGAGGTCCTGGCCGGCCCACAGGGGGTGCGTGAAGTGCTGCAGCGTGACGACCGGCTCCAGACCGCGGGCGCGGCACATGGCCAGGATCTCGGCATAGCGATCAAGCGCCGCGGGGTCCCAGGCACCGGGAGCAGGCTGGACCCGCGCCCACTCCACGGACATGCGAAACGCATTGCATCCGGTGGCCGACGCAAGGTCGAGCAGCCTCTCGGGGCAGGCCCAGAAGGACAGCGCGTCGCCGCAGGGCTGGACGCGTCCGGAGGCGTCCCAGGGGGCCCAGTTGTTCACGGGTCCGGCGGAGGTGTTGATCCCGCCCTCCACCTGGTAGGAGGCCGTGGAGACGCCCCACAGGAACGGCGACTCGGTCACGCCCGGATGGTACCGGGGCGCGAGAGCGGGGGGGCCGGTTACCCGCTGAGGTGGCGGCGCCGGATTACGAAGAAGACGCTCGCGCTGGCTCCCAGGAGCCCGATCAGCACAAGAGTGGCAGCGAACGGGTCGATCCCACCTGAGCCGGTCGGAGCCCTGTCGCCTCGCGCTAGCACGGGCAGCGCGACCTGGCGAAGCTCGCCGTCCGGGCCGGGGATCAGCACCTTGCGGGTCCGCACCTGCTCTTTCGGGCCAAACCCAGGGTCGAAGGAGGAGTCGTCGTCGCCGAAGGTGTCGCCGGCGCGAGGAAGCGAAGAAGGAGCCGACGGGATGTCGGTCGACGCATTGAGGTCCGGCTCCGGGGGCGCTTGCGGCACGCTGCCGAGGTCGAACCGCCTCCAGTTGATCTCGAGCGTGTAGCCGGCGTTCACGCCGCGGAAGTTGACCACGGTGAGCCAAAAGCCGTCGACAGGCTCGCCGAACTCCACCCGCTTGACGTCGGCCACCGAGTCATCACTCGCGCTGGGCGGTCCCGAAAGCTCGCCCTCGTCCTCCGTCCACAGGTATAGGTCCAGGAGGTTATTGGACGTGGTCTTCTTCCAGGTGAGCACGACGTCGACGATGAAGACGTGCTCGTATCCCTCGGGCATGGCCGGCTTCACGAAGACCACGTCGCAGCTCTTGGCGTACACCGGGTCACGACAGGCGGTCGGACCGAGCTGGCCCCATAGGATCGAGGGCGGGGCAGGGCTGGTAATCGCCGGGAACGTCTGCGTCACCGACTGTTCCGCGGGCAGGGCGATCGTCCCACGGTCCTCCGCGACGGCGGGGACGGCGACGGTCGCGAGCACGAGGGTCGCGAATAGCGGAATCAGCCTGCGTCTCATGTCCGGTTCATACCCTTCGGGTCGCTGATGTAATCCAGGTGATGGCCCCGTTTAAGCAGCGGACGAAGAGAAGCCGGGGTTACGGCCTGCGGCGCTGAGGAGCCTCAGGCCCGGTGCCGCTTGGCCTTCAAGACGAAGAACCCGACGGCGGCCGCCGAGGTCAAGAGCAGCATGATTAGAAAGACAGTGAAGCTGCTCAGCCCGCTGGGGCTGGCCGCGGCGCGCTCACCACGGGCGATCACGGGCAGTGCCACCGAACGAAGCTCGCCGTCCGGGCCGGGGATGAGCACCTTGCGGGTCCGCGCAGTGGGCTTGATGTCCGAACCCCCGAATGCTGAGTCGTCCGCGCCGAAGGAGTCACCTGCCTGGGGCAGCCCCCGAGTGGCCGGGGGCGAATCGGTCGAGAACGAGGGCGCGGAATCGGGCGAACCGGGATCCGGCGGAAGCGCGCCCAGGTCGACGAGTTTCCAGTTGAAGGTCAGTGAGTACCCGTCGTTGAGACCGGCGAAGTTCACAATGGTGATCCACAGCGTGCCCTCGGGTTCGCCGAGCAGCACACGCTTGGGCTTGTTTGTCGCCGTGTTGTCTTGGGCCACGGGCGCTCCCGAAACCGGGTCGTCGGTCCCCCACACGTGAATGTTGAGCCGGTTGGTGTCCGTCCTCTTCTTCCAGTCAAGGACGATCTCAACCTGGTAGATCTCCTGGTAGTTCTCAGGGACATTGATTTCCATCTTGAACGCGTCGCAGTAGGCCCGGTTCTGGTCGCGGCACCCCGGGGGCCGGATCTGCGCAAAAAGAGGCGCAGGCGGCGCAGTGGCGGGGATTGGGGGGTAGTTGTTCGTGAAAGACGCGCCGGGGCCGACCTCGACGGTGCCCCTGTCCTCGGCCCCCGAGGGCACCACCGGCGTCAGGGCGAGCAACGTCGCCAGCACAGGCACCGTCAGGAGTCGCGCGTATCTCATGTCCGGTTCATACCCACCCTGGGGCGCGCTCTAATCATCATTTCGGGGGGCCGATCGAGAAACCGGACAAAAAGAAACCGGGGCCCTTCGGGCCCCGGTTTTCAGTTCGCTATTCGGGGGGTGCCTAGGCCTGCTGGCGCCTCATGCGGAGGGCGAAAAAGCCGACCGCCGCTGCGGAAGTCAGGAGAAGCATGATCAGGAAGACCGTGAAGTTGCTCACCCCGCTGGAGCCGGCGCTGGAGCGCTCGCCCCGGGCAATCACCGGCAGCGCCACCGAACGAAGCTCGCCGTCGGGGCCGGGGATGAGAACCTTGCGGGTCTTGGCGGCAATCGGCTTGCCGTCGGGATAGCCAATCGGGGTCGAGTCGTCGATGGACGCGGGGGAACCGGCGTTGCCGAACGAGCCCGGAGTCGAGAACGAAGGCGCCGACGCACCGGCGTCGCCAAGGTTGTAGTCAGGTCCCAGGTCGATCTCGACCCAGCGGACGGTCAGCGTGTATCCGGAGTTGACTCCCCGCTCGTTGACCACCGAGAGGGAGAGGGTGCCCGAGTCAGGTGCGCCGAGGCGGACCGACTTGGGGGTCTCGTCTTTGCGGTTGTCCACCACAGACGGTCCCAAGACGTAACCCTGCTCCTCGATGGGGTCCACGTCGTTGAACACGTACAGGTCCATCTTGTTGTTGGCGATACCCCGGTCGTATGCCAAATCGATCCAAACCTCGTACAGGTCATCCATGTAGCCCTCGGGCCGCTCGATGTGCAGCCGGATGGCGTCGCAGTAGGCCTGGTTGTGGTCGCGGCAGCCCGGCGCCTGCGTCTGCGCGTAGGGAGTCGACACGCACCCGGCCGGGGTGCTGCAGGCGTTCGGGCGCACTGCCGCAATAGCGGGGTACGCCTTTGAAACCTGCTTGATGATCGGCGAGATCTTGAGCTCGCCCCGATCGGTGGCACCGGCAGGGCTCCCGCCCGTCACCATGCCTATTGCGAGAGCCAGACCCACTCCCAGAGCTGTCAGCTTGCGCATCGCATCCCCCTTTCGCCACCCCAGATGGCGATCCCCCTGGGCATATTTCGCCCCCTCGTACAGAAGAAACGCCCGGGGATCCGTTACCTGTCGCACCTTTTTTGAGAAATTTCCCCGGGCTGTGAATCCCCTACCCGCCGTTTCGGGCGTTCAACCCAGAACGGCTGTTCCCCTCTACAACGACTTGGATTGCTCCGAGGGTTCTCTCTCGCGTGAAAGCCCTGGTCAGAGGCTTGCAGGGAGCAGCACGACGAACCTGCCTGGGCGTCAGGACCAGGGGTCGGGCCGCTTGGCCAGACGCCGGAACAGGTTCTTGACCGTGTAGGACTGCGGCTTGAGGCGGGGGTTCTCCACCTCACGCCACTCCAGGGGGGCCGCCACGGGTGCCCCCGGCAGTGCCCGGACCGAATAGGGGGCCACCGCCGTCTGGGCATAGCCGTTGCGGGCGATGTCCACGTATATGCGCCCGCCCCGGTCCGCCTTGTGGAATGCGGTGGTCAGGTTGTCCGGGTCGCGGCCCACCAAGTCCGCGGCCAGGTCCCCCGCCAGTTCCAGCACCTGCTCGGTGGTCAGGGTGCCGTCCAGCGGGACCACCACGTGCAGGCCCCTGGAGCCGCTGGTCTTCACCAGAGACGGAAGCGAACGGCCGTCCAGGACCTCCTTGAGCAGCAGCGCCACGCGCCGCACCCGGCCGAAGCGGTCGTCCGGGGGGTCCAGGTCGAACATCATCTGGTCGGGGTGCCCCGGACGGTCCGCCCTCGACAGCCACACGTGGTGCGTGACCGTGTTCTGGTTGGCCAGGTACACGAGCGTGGCGGCGTCGTTGCACACGACGTAGGGGGTGGTCCCCTTCTGCTTGGCCATCACCGCCCGAGGGATCCAGTCTGGGAAGTAGGAGGAGGCCGCCTTCTGGAAGAAGCTCCCCCCTCCGATGCCCTCGGGATAGCGCAGCAGCGTCAGGGGCCGGCCCCTGAGGTGCGGGAGCATCAGCGGCGCTGCCTTGAGCAGGTAGTCCACGAGATCGGACTTCGTGATCCCGTCGTCCGGGAACAGGACCTTGTCCGGGTGCGTGATCTTCACCTCGCGCCCGTCTACGTGGACCACGCGGTCGGCCACGTCAGCGGGCCCGGGCGATCTCCTCCAGGGCGGAGGGATTCTCGAGGCTGGTCAGGTCGCCGGGGTCGGCCCCCATGGCCACTGCGCGCACGGCCCGCCGCAGGACCTTCGCGTTACGGGTCTTCGGAAGCTCCGACACGAACTTCACCGCCGCCGGGGTGAAGGCCTTGCCCAGCTCGGTGCCGACGTGGGCGCGCAGCTCGGCCCGCAGGTCGTCGCCGGCGGCCGCTTCGGAGGCCGGGACGATAAAGCACCACAGCGCCTCTCCCTTGATCTCGTCCGGGATCCCGACCACCGCCGCCTCGGATACGCCGGGGTGCCCCACCAGGACCGACTCGACCTCGGCCGGACCGATCCGCTTGCCGGCCACGTTGACGGTGTCGTCGCTTCGGCCGTGCAGAAACCACTGACCGTCGTCGTCGGCCACAGCCCAGTCGCCGTGAACCCACACGTCCGGCCAGCGCGACCAGTAGGCGGCCAGGTACCGGTCGGAGTCCCCCCAGATCCCGCGGGTCATCCCCGGCCAGGGCTTCGTGCAGACGAGCTCGCCCACCTGGCCGCGGACCGGGCGCCCGTCGGGTCCGAACACGTCCACCGCCATTCCCAGCGACGGCCCCCCGAGCGAGCACGACTTCAGCGGCTCGACGACCGTGGCCGAGAGGAAGCAGGCTCCGACCTCGGTCCCGCCCGAGAAGTTGATGATCGGGAGCCTCGACCCCCCGACTCGTTCGAAGAACCAACGGTAGGGGGCGTCGTTCCATGGCTCCCCCGTGGAACCCAGCACACGCAGGCTCGAAAGGTCGTGGCGCGCCGGCAACTCGTCGCCGTGGCGCATCAGAGCCCGGACCAGGGTCGGGGAGATGCCGAGGATGTTGACCCTGTGCCGGGCGACCATCTCCCACAGCCGGTCCGGGCCGGGGTAGTCGGGGGCTCCTTCGTAAAGGAACACGGTCCCTCCGTGGGCGAGGGTGCCGACTACTTCCCAGGGACCCATGATCCAGCCCATGTCCGTGACCCAGAACAGGGTCTCACCGGGGTGGTAGTCGGTCTGGTAGGCGACCTCGGACGCGATCTTGACCAGAAACCCGCCGTGGACGTGGACCGACCCCTTCGGCTTGCCGGTGGTCCCCGAGGTGTAGGCGATCATGAACGGGTCCTCGGCGTCGGTGTCCTCCGAGTCGGCCTGGTCCGGGAACCCGGACACCAGGTCGTGCCAGAACACGTCCCGCCTTGGCGCCATCGCCACATCGGTGCCCGCCCGCGCCACCACCACGACGTGCCGGACGGTGGGACAGGCCGCCACCGCCTCGTCGGCCGTCTGCTTCATCGGGACGACCGATCCCCGCCGCAGAAAGCCGTCGCAGCACACGAGCACCTTGGCCCCCGCGTCCTGCAGCCGTGCGGCTATCGCGGGGGCCGCGAAGCCCGAAAAGACGGGGACGACCAGGCCTCCCACCTTGGCTATGGCCATAAACGCGGCCACGGCCTCTGGGACCATCGGCATGAAGAGCCCGACCGCGTCCCCCTTGGCAACCCCGAGGTGGCGAAGAGCCGCAGCGAACCTCGAGACCTGCGCCGCGAGCTCGGAATACGGGACCCGGCGGGTGGCTCCGTCTTCGCCCTCCCAGATGACCGCATCGGCTCCGGACCCGCTGTGTCGGCCCACACAGGCATCGGCGACGTTTATTCGTCCCTCCACGAACCAGCGGCACCACTGGAGGCCCGCCGAGCAGTCCGACACCGCCTCGTAGGGCTGGTGGAAGCGAATGTCCAGGTCGCGCACGACCGCGTCCCAGAACCAGTCCACGTCCTCGACGGACCGGCGGCGGAGGTCGGCGTAGGAGCCTATGCCGTGCGCGCGGGCCAGCCGCGTGACGTTGGCCTGCTCCAGGTAGTCGCCGGAGGGATGCCAGAGGCTGGAATCCGACATGTAACGTGGTGATACCACACGCCGAACCGACGAAGGAGAGCCGGGTGGATCTTCGGATCACCTACTGCACCAGCTGAGGCTATCTGGACAAGGCCGTCGGTCTGGCGGCCAAGCTGCTCGAAGAGCAGACCCAGAAGCTGACGTCGCTGACGATCGTCCCCGGCTCAGGCGGTGTGTTCGACGTCGAGGCGGGGGGCCGCCTCCTGTTCTCCAAGAAGAAGTCCGGCCGGTTCCCCACCTACGAAGAGGTGGCGAAGGCTATCGGCTGAGGGTCACCGCGGCCAGATGTCCGCGTCCGCTATCTCCAGCAAGTTGCCGCTCGGGTCGCTGAAGTAGAAGGACCGGCCGCGAGGCCATTGCACCTCCTTGATCACCTCCACGCCCGAAGACGACAGGTGGTCCTTCCACGGCTGGTAGTCGTCCGGGTCGACGACGAAGCAGGTGTGACCCGCGCCATCGGTGCCGTGGGGCGGCAGGAACCCGCCCTTGCGCGTCTCCGCGGCGTCGAACATGAGGAAGACGCTCGGGCCGGCCCGGAGGAACAGGCTGCGACCCGGCTCCTCGCTGAGCAGGCGCATGCCCATGACGCGCGAGTAGAAGTCGCGGGTCGACGCCTGGTCGCGGAAGTACAGGACCGTCTCCAGCACGCCGCCGAGGTCCGGAGGGCGCGGCGGCGTCACGGGGACGCTACTTCGAGTACATCGACTCGATGACGTCGCCGTAGCGCTCGTTGACGACCTTGCGCTTCATCTTCAGGGTCGGGGTGAGCTCGCCGGAGTCCACCGTCCACTCGTCCGGCAGGATCGTGAACTTCTTGACCTGCTCCTGGTTGTGCAGCTTCGTGTTCATCTGGTCGACATAGGCCTGGATCTCCGACCGGACCTCGTCGCTGCCCGAAAGCGCGGCCACGTCGCCCTCCAGCCCCTTGCCCTTCGCCCACTGCGGCGCGACCTCCGGATCCAGGACGACAAGGGCGGTGACGTACGGACGGCGGTCCCCGATGACGCAGGCCTGACCTATCAGGGGGTGCTGCTTGAGGTTGCTCTCGATGTTTGAGGGCGCGATGTTCTTGCCGCCCGCGGTGATCAGGATCTCCTTTTTGCGGTCAACGATGCGGATGTAGCCCTCGTCGTCGATTGTGGCGACGTCGCCCGAGTGGAGCCAGCCCTCGGCGTCGAACGTCTCCGCCGTGAGTTCCGGCTCCTTGTAGTAGCCCTTCGTGACGTTTCCCCCACGGACGAGAATCTCGCCGTCCTCGGCCAGCTTCACCTCGACCCCCGGCACGGTAGGGCCGACGGTGCCGATCTTCACTTGGCCCGGGCGGTTCCAGGACGTGGGACCGGTGTCCTCGGACTGCCCGTACACCTCGGCGATCTCCACGCCTATGGCGTGAAACCACTCCAGGACCTCGGTGGCTATGGGGGCCGCTCCGGCGGACACGACCTTGAGCTGGTCCAGCCCGACGAGGCTGCGGATGAACTGCACCACCGGCTCGGCCTCCCGGGCCGCCTTCTCCACGTCGTCCGGCACGGGCTTGCGCGCCTGCTCGAGCCGCAGCTTGCGCAGCCGGGCCTCGATCGCCTTCTGCGCCGTCTGGCGCTGGCCTTCGTCCGGGTTGTTGGCGATGGCCGCGGACAGCCCGGCGTGCAGCTTCTCCCAGATCCTCGGGACGGCGAAGAAGAACTCGGGCTTGACCTCGGCCAGGTACTTGCCGATTTCGGTGGGGGCCGGGCAGAAGCTGGCCACGAACCCGAGCTTCACCTGCAGGTACTCCCCCGCCAACCGCTCCGCGATGTGGGCCAGTGGAAGGTAGGAGATCGTCCGGGCGCCGGGATCCACGAACATCGCGCGGGCCAGCGACTCAGCGGTCCAGCAGGCGTTGGCGTGGGTGACCATGACGCCCTTCGGCGGCCCGGTGGTCCCCGAGGTGTAGATCAGCGTGCACAGGTCGTCGGGGACGATCGCCTTCCAGCGCCGCTCAAACTCGTCCGGGTTGGCGGCCGCGTACTCGCGCCCCGCCTGAAGGACCTGATCCCAGGTCGTGACCCAGTCCTCGGCGGCCAGCTCGTCGTCGGGGTCGATGACGATGACGCTTCGCACGTTCGGGATCTGGGACCGGATCTTCAGCAGGCGCTCGTAGAACGCGCGGTTCTCTGCGATCACCAGCACGGCGCCGCAGTGGTTGACGATGTACTCGATCTGCTCGGGCGCCAGCGTGTTGTAAAGAGACACCGGAGTCGCGCCCGAATGCATGATCGCCATGTCGGCGACGAGGTACTCCGGGCGGTTGGCGGAGATGATGTTGACGAAGTCGCCGGGGTTCACGCCCATGGACACGAGCCCGTTGGCGAAGTCGCGTACGTTCTCACCGTAATCGGGCCACGTCATCTCGGACCAGGCGTCGCCGGTCTTCCAGCGGTGGGCGACGAGGCCGGAGAACGACCTCACGGCCTGCTGGAACAGCGAGCAGACGGTCTGGCCGGCGACGGCGGCGTCTATCTCCCTCCGCTCTTCGGCGACGTCGCGCGCCCCGCCTTTTCCGGGGGCGCCGGCGGGCGCGGCCTGTCCCGTGCCCTGGGCGATGCTGTCAACCATCGTTCACCTCCTGGGATCCGCGTGGGAAATCTACCACCAGCGCCGAGTTGCCCCTTGGGCCGAAGAAGTGGAATCTTGCGGCATGAGAACGCGACGCCTCGGCAGCAATGGGCCGGACATCTCGGTCATCGGATACGGCGCCTGGGAGATCGGCGGCGACGCCTACGGCCCCAACCCCGACGAGCGGGAGCTCGTGTCGGCCATCCATGCGGCCCTGGATGCCGGCGTGAACTGGGTGGACACGGCCGAGGTCTACGGCAAGGGCAACTCCGAGTCGATAGTCGGGCGCGCCCTGTCTGGACGTCCCGACGTCCTGGTGGCGACCAAGGTCGCCCCGGCTCCCGTGGGATCGGGCTTCCGTCCGGAGGAGGTGCGGCGGGCCGTCCGCGGGAGCCTGCAGCGGCTGGGGCGCGACCACATCGACCTCTACCAGTTGCACTGGCCGGCGGGGGACAACGTGTGCCCGGTGGAAGAGACGTGGTCCACGATGGCTTCGCTCGTGGACGAGGGGCTCGTGCGCCACGTCGGGGTGTCCAACTTCGACCGGGAGCTGATCGAGCGGTGCCTGGGGGTCCGCCACGTGGACTCGCTCCAGCCGCAGCTTTCGATGCTTCACCGCAAAAACGAGGAGCTGGCGGCGTGGTCCGGGAGCCGCGGAGTGGGAGTGGTCGTCTACGGTCCGTTGGCCTACGGCCTGCTCACGGGAGCCGTCGGCGCGGACACGAAGTTCGAAGAATCCGACTGGCGCAGTGGAAAGGACCCTAACCACTCCTACTACAAGGACCTGTTCGCCCCGGACCGCCTCCCGCGCAACCTGGGCATGGTCGACGCTCTGCGTCCGGTGGCACAGCGGCTGGACGTCTCGCTCGGGCAGCTGGCGCTGGCGTGGGTGGCCCAGCGGCCGGGGGTGACGTCGGCCATCGCCGGCAGCCGAAGCCGGGCTCACAACCAGGAGAACGCGGCGGCTGGGGATATCGCGCTCGGCGACGCCGATGTCGCCGAGGTCGAGTCGATCCTCGACGCGGTGGGCTAACCCCCACCGGGTCCGGACGTTTCCTGCGGAGCGTTTGGCGCCTTCGGTCCCGGGCAATTCTTTGTGAGACCCGGCGGCCGCCGGGTAGCGAGCCGCGGAGGAAGCGTGCGCAACGGGTTCACGATCTCGTTAATGCGCCCTGCCCCGAACGTCGTGCAGGTCGTTTTGGGCGGGGAGCTTGACCTCTCAAGCGTTCGTCTCCTGGACGCGTCGCTCAGAGAGGTCGAGGACGACCTGCTCGAGCCGTCGAACGGTGACGGGGCCGGCCGCACCGGAATCCTGAAGATGGTGGCCCTGGACCTGAGCAAGCTCGAGTTCATCGACTCAGCTGGGCTCACTTCGCTCGTCCAGGCACAGTGGCGAGTCGAGTCCCGGGGCGGGAGGGTTGCCCTTTTGGGGGCGCCGGAGCGCGTAAAGAGGCTCTTCTCACTCACCGGCCTGGACCACCGCTTCCACTTCATGGACGCTTCCGACCTGGACCGCGCCGTCCGAACGGCTGCGGACGCCGAATGACCGTGATTACCGAGGCGACCTATCCGGGTAGATTTGAACCGTGAGCAGCCTGGATAGGCCGTACCTAAGCCGGTCATCGCCTGCTCGAACCGGCTCGGGTAGTTCCCGCGGCGCGGGCGGCGCAGCAACGGTGGCGCCGCCGGTCGTCCCGCCTCTCCCGGCGATACCGCCGCCCGGCTGGGTTGTGGTGATCGCGGCATCCGCAGGTGGCATCGCTCCGATAGTGAACATCCTCTCGAAGCTGCCGGCCGATTTCCCTGCGGCGGTGCTTGTCGCGCAGCATCTTGCGCCCTCGCGCGACAGCTCGTTGGACCAAATCATCCGCCGCAACTCCGCGTTGCCTACGGAGTTTGCACGTGACGGAGTCACGATCGAGGCCGGCCACACCTACATCGCGCCGCCCGACCTGCACCTGCTGATGGTCGAGCGTGACGTCGTACGGCTCACGAGCACCGAGCGCGTGCAGTGGGTGCGGCCGTCGGCGGACGTCCTGTTCGAGTCCGTTGCAGCGCTTTACGGCAGCAAAGCAGTCGCCGTAGTGCTGTCCGGGACGGGTCGCGATGGCTCCGCCGGTGCCATGCACGTCAAGAGGTGCGGGGGCCGGGTCATCGTCCAGGAGCCGACCGATGCGGCCTTCGCGGGAATGCCGTCGTCGGCGGCCGAGGGCACGGTGGACCACGTCGTGCCCGTCGGCGAGATCGCCCAACTGCTGGTGGACATCGTCGGGGCCGGATGACCGACCGCACCTCAGTACGGAGAGGCAACGGCCTGGGGCCCGGCGTCGCCGTCGAAGACGCTCGGACTACGGACCCGGCTCTCGAGTCGCTGCTGGAGTTCCTCCACCAGCAGCGAGGGTTCGACTTCCGCGGCTACAAACGGCCGTCGCTGGCACGCCGGATCAACCGGCGGATGAACGATGTCGGTGCCGGATCCTACGAGGCCTATACCGACTACCTCGAGGTCCACCCCGACGAGTTCACTCACCTGTTCAACACGATCCTCATCAACGTCACCAGGTTCTTTCGCGATCCGGAGGCGTGGGCCTACATCGCCGAAGAGGTCATCCCGTCGGTCCTGCAATCGCGGCGCGACGGCGGCCCGCTGCGGGTCTGGAGTGCCGCCTGTTCCACGGGCGAGGAGGCATACACGCTAGCGATCCTGCTGGCCGAGGCGCTGGGCCCCCGCGAATTCGAGTCGCGCGTCAAGATCTACGGGACCGACCTCGACGACGAAGCCCTCAACCGCTGCCGCCCCGGTGTGTACACCGAGCCGCAGGTGAAAGGCGTCGCAGACGATCTGCGCGACAAGTATCTGGAGCGCAAGGGGGGTCAGTTCGCGCTCCGCAGCAGTCTTCGCAGGGCCATCATCTTCGGCCGCCACGACCTGGTTCAGGACGCCCCGATCTCCAGGCTGGATTTGCTCGTCTGCCGGAACACGCTCATGTACTTCAACGTCCAGACTCAGCGCAAGATCCTGTCGCGTTTCCACTACGCGCTGCGCGACACGGGCTTTCTCTTCCTCGGCCGCGCAGAGACGCTCACGACGCACGGGACCCTGTTCAGGGCCAAGAACATGAAGCACAGGGTCTTCGAGAAGGTCCCTCGTTTGGACCTTCAGGACCGTCTCCTGGTCCTCGCCCAGGCCGGGGACACCGAAGCGGGTGACCTCATAGCGCGCCAGGTGAGGCTGCGCGAAATGTCGTTTGATTCGTCGCCGGACCCCCAGATCGTGGTCGACGCCGAGGGCCTGATCGTGATGGTCAACCGGGAGGCCAGGGCGCTGCTCGAACTCACCACCGACGACATCGGCAATGCTCTGCACGGAACCGAGCTGTCGCGGGGCCCCCTGGAGCTCCAGCGGCTGATCGACCAGGCCTACACGAAGAAGGGGCCGGTAGTGCGGACGGGCGTGCCGTGGCCGGGATCCCAGGACTCCCGCTATGTGGACATTCGGGTCACTCCGCTGTGCGATCGCGACGACACGACGCTTGCCGTCGCCATCAGCTTCTCGGACGTCACGACGCACAGGCACCTCCAGCAGAGGATCCAAAAGGCAAGTCAGGAGTTGGAAACGGCCTACGAGGAACTGCAGTCCACGGTCGAGGAACTCGAGGCCACCAACGAGGAGCTGCAGTCCACGGTCGAGGAACTGGAGACGACCAACGAAGAGTTGCAGTCCACCAACGAGGAGCTGGAGTCGACCAACGAGGAGTTCACCCTCCGAAGCCAGGAGCTCAACAGGGTTAACTCCGTCCTGGAGTCGGTCCTGTCGGGACTGGAGCTCGGGGTGATGGTCGTAAACAACGAGCTCGAGGTATTCGCCTGGAACAGGGAGTGCGAGGACATGTGGGGGCTCAGGGAGGACGAGGTCCTCGGCCGACCCCTCCTGGAGCTGGACATGGGTCTGCCCGTCAAGGCCCTGGCCGCAGTCGTCGCCCCGTGCGCATTGGAGGGGACTCCCAGGGAGACGGTGCTGGAGGCGGTGAACCGCCGAGGGCGGACGGTAAGGTGCCGCGTGAGGTGCAGGGCCGTCCCGGGCGAAGAGGGACGCACCCACATCGGCGCCATGGTGCTCATCGACGAGGAGCCGGCGTAAAACCGCAGGGACTGGTGCAGAATCGGGACATCGTCACCATCGGCGCGTCCGCCGGCGGCATCGAGGCGTTGACGAGGCTGTGTGCGGCGCTTCCCCGGGACCTGGAGGCAGCGGTATTCGTGGTACTTCACATCCAGCCGCTCGCGACCAGCGTCCTGCCGCAGATCCTGGACAGAGCCGGTCCGCTGACGGTGGAGCACGCGCGAGACGGGTTGCCACCGGAGCGTCGCAGGATCTACGTCGCTCCCCCCGATCACCATCTCGTGGTGGCCGACGGATGCATGCGGCTGTCCCGATCTCCCCGGCAGAACGGCCACCGCCCCTCCGTGGACGCGCTGTTCCGTTCCGCGGCCCGGGTGCATGGACCGCGTGTAGTCGGGGTTGTGCTGTCCGGCGCCCTGGACGACGGCTCCGCCGGACTGGCCGAGATCAAGCGGGCGGGGGGGATGGCGGTGGTGCAGGAACCGGCCGACGCGGCCACCCCGGACATGCCCAGGAACGCCATGCGCGCAGTGGCACCCGACCACGTTGCCACCGCCCCGGAGATCGCCTCGATCCTGGCGGCGTCCGCGAAGCAGGCAGTCCAGCCTGAAGATCCAACCGTGACGGAACCCAGCGATGCCCCCGGCACGCCGCTGGAGCTGGAAGGGAGCCTCAGCGGCCAACCCGGGGCCGGCGGCGCCTCCGGCCTTACCTGCCCCAGCTGTGGCGGCGCCGTCTGGGAAGGCGAGCACGGCCGGTTCGGCTGCCACATCGGCCACCAATTCTCGCTGGAGAGCATCTTCGCGGCGCAGTCGGAGGCGCTCGAGTCGGCGATCCTGATCGCGCTTCGGGCGATGAGGGAGAAGGCGGCCCTGGCACTGAAGCTCGCCGAGCGGATGGCGGACGACTATCCGGCGACCGGCAGGCGGTTCGAGCGTCAGGCGGATGAGCTGGAGCAGGCGACCACGCAGTTGCAGGAAGCACTGGACAGGTCCGCACAAGTGGCCTGGGAGCCCGGTGGGGCCGCAGTGGAAGCCGCGCCAAAGCGGCCATAGCCCAGGGTCGCACCTCCGCCTGGGTTTGGGTCGGGACGGCGGCAGGGTACAGGTCCGGGGTCCCGCGCTGGGGCACCCGCCTAAGCCCAGTGGCGCCGCGGGGGGCCGCGATCCAAACGAGGAGGAGCTTGAAGACCACGGCAGCCCCAGTCCGGCCGGACGCCTCGCGGCTGCGTTCGGATGCCGAAAGGCTCCGGACGCAGGCCGAAGCCCTGCGGGTCCGCACCAAGCGTGTACGAAGCGTCGTCGAAGCCAACCGCGACGCCTACGTCGGGTCCCGCCGCAGCTACGAGACGCTCATAAAGCGGCTGCGGCTAAGGCTGGCGCTCGTAGGAACTCAGAACGGGGTCGTTGCCACCCCGCCGCTGGAGTTCATGCTGGCCCGGGAGGACCCGGTGGTCCGGGAGGAACTCGCGGCCATGTACCTGCCGCTGGTCAAGCAGATCGCCTCCAAGTTCACCGGGCGCGGCGAGCCCCTGGACGACCTCGTCCAGGTGGGTTCCGTGGCCCTGATGAAGGCTCTCGGCGGGTTCGACCCGGACCGCGGCGCACCTTTCTCGGTGTATGCCGCGGCCATGATCAGCGGGGAGATCAAGCACCACTTCCGGGACACGGCGTGGTCGGTGCACGTGATCCGGCGCCTTCAGGAAAGCGGGCTGCTGGTGACCAGGGTGACCGACCGCCTCCAGCAGGAGCTCGGACGCGCACCGACCATCGGCGAGCTCTCCAGGGAGTCGGGGCTCAGCGAGGGCCAGGTTGTCGAGGCGATGGAAGCCGGGAGGTCCTACAAGGCGGTCTCGCTGGACACGCCGGCGGTGATGTCTGCGAGGGGACAGGTGGACCCAGGAATGGACCTGGTCGAGCAGCTGGCCGACCTGGGACCGGCGCTGAGAAAGCTGTCGCAGGACGAGCGGAAGCTTCTGAGCCTGCGATTCCATCACGACCTCAGCCAGCATGAGATCGCGTCCCGGCTGGGGGTCTCCCAGATGCAGGTGTCGCTGCTGCTCGCTCGAACGATCGAGCGCCTCCGTGACGGG
>DATLNZ010000093.1 GCA_035536535.1 Actinomycetota bacterium
CTCGTGGGACCTTCTCGGCTCCGCGGCCTGGGCGCCTCCCGGCGGCTGGTTGCCCTGGATCCTGCTGGTGTGCGCGGGGTGCGGATGCCTGGCTCTCTCCGGAGTGACGGCGTCGGGTCTGGCCGGCGCACCCCGAGGCACTGCGGAACCTCGACTCAGCCCCGACCGAGGCAGTCCCCCAGTGCAGAACTGACGCCCGGTGACGGGATACACGGGACTTCCGATGCACGAGTCCTGAAGCTCGGCACACTCGGGGAGTCTCATACGGGGCCCGTGGGCGCTTCTGGTCACACGGTGGGCATCGAACGGGGAGCGCGCTGGTGAAGGGCGGGTGTCTCGAGACAGACGATGAGCGCGCCTCCTCCAGTGTGAACACGCCCGACGCGCTCGCGGGGCAGGATATTGCCCCGTCCGACGTGGTTGGACCGGGCGGCCTACGGAAGTCCGGTTGCGTAGACCGTCGAGGACGCCGACAGGGCCGTCCGGCCCGCGATGTCCTGCGCCACCGCGTGGACGTTGTGCGTGCCCATCGAAGGCGTCCACGGGACCGACCACCCGTCAGAGCGGTCCGTGTCGGTGCCGACCGGAAGGTTGTCGGAGTAGAAGGTCACGGAGCCGACACCGGACATGGAGTCGGACGCCTGTGCGGACAACATCTGCGCACCCACGGCGACACGCGGGAGTCCCAGAGGTGCCTCGAGCCCGACCGGATCAAGGGAAACCGACGGCGGCTGGAGGTCGATGTTCACGGGGGTGGACTTGACCGCCTCGTCGTTGCCTGCCACATCGAACGACTTGTAGTTCAACGAGTGCATGCCTTCGCCCGCGGCGATGAAGTCAACCGAACCTGGAGGCGCGGCATTGAGCGCGCTATGCGTCGATGCGCAGCCGGAAGTGGCATCCGAACACGAAGGCAAGTGGGTGATGTGGCTCGGGTCCAGGTACCAGCCGTTGGCGCCGTCCGGCGGAGACATGCTCACGGTAGTCGCAGGCGCGGTCCCGTCGATCCTGACGATGGTCGTGACTGGTGGGGAGTTGTTGCCCGCGACATCGGTGCTGGACGTCACCACTGAATGGGCGGCGTCGCCGGTCACCTGAAACGACATCTGAGCTCCCGGGACCACGGTCGTAGGTCCGGCGCCCACGCGCCAGGAGATCGACTGACATCCGGAACCGGGGGACAGATCGGTACAGGACCGGCTCACGGTCGCTGCGGATCTGTACCAGCCGTTGGAGCCGTCTGGCGGGGACAGCGAGACGGCGCCGCCTGGGGCGAAGGTGTCGATCTTCACCACGATGCTCTGAGGAGGCCCATAGGTCCGGGAACACCCGAAAAAGCAGAAGACGTCCACCTCCTGATAATTCACGGTAGTGATTCCTTGCATACCCAGCGAGACGGAACCAGATCCGTGGATGATGGCCGCAAGAGGACCGTTGTTGAACCTCACTTCGATCTCGTCGCACGTTCCCGTGCACGACAGGAACACGGAGACGTTGGACCGATACCAGCCACCGCCGCCCAGGAACCCGTTCAACGAGACGTTCACGCCGGCGGAAGCCGGCTGTCCGACCATCAGCATGACCGTGGTCAAAAAGGCGAGCAGCAGCTTGCGGCGCATTTGGAACCCCCCCAGCGTCAGAAATCCTCGCAGGGGGCAATTTTCGACACTTTTGTCCAGATTCCTTCTTCCGGCCGCCGGCTACAGCATGCTGGATGTGGGTGAGCAGGCGATAGGAATCTTCGGCTCCCTCGACGTTCGGGTGAGGCCCGGCTTCTGACGGGACTTCCAATGCGACGTCGCAGGACCGTCGCGCTGCTGGGTGCCGGCTACGCACTCCTGGCGTCGGCGTGGGTGATGGCGACTCCTCCGGGCGCCGGTCCCGACGAGCCGGCCCACTACGTCAAGGCGGCCGGTGCTGGTGAGGGCGATCTCCGGGGGTCACTTCCTCCGGAGGATCTGCCAACGGGGTCCGAGAGGACGTCGTGGCTGAACCGGACCAGCCGCAGGTATGAAGTTCCCTCCCGGTTGTCCGCGAGGAACCTGCCGTGCATCGGTCCAGACAGCGCAGCCGTCACGTGCACGAGTCCTGAAGCCCGGCACGCTCGGGGAGTCTCCTACGTCGGGACGTATCAGCCGTGGGCCTACGTGTTGCCCGGACTGGCAATGAGGCCCGCCTCGGATGCTCAAGCCGCCTTGCGTGCAGGACGCGCAGCCTCGGCGGCGGTGTGTCTGGGACTCCTGGTCGCGGCGGCCGCCCTGTTGTGGGACCCCCGGACCGGCGGGCTCTCCCTGGCCGGTCTCGTCGTCTGCGCGACCCCGATGGTTGTGTTCGTGCTCTCCCAGCTGTCCGGCAGCGGACTGGAAGTCGCCGGGACGCTTTGCCTGGCGTCGGCACTGATCCATCTTTCGCGGGACGGACCGGCGTCGAGGTGGGCCTGGCTGGCAGTTGGCGTTGGGGGCGCCGCAGCCGCGTCCACCCGGTCGCTCGGCCCGCTTTGGGTGTTGCTGTCCCTCGGCGGGACGGCCTGGGCCTTTGGCGCCCGGCGATTGTGGTCCGCCGTGCGGGCGGGGGGCCGGACCGCCGCCGCGGCGCTGTCCGCAGTTGTCGTTGCTTGTGCCGCCGGAATCTGGTGGGAGGTCAGCTTTCAGCCACATCCACAGGCCACTCTGTCCGGCATCCTCCGACTGATCCCGCGGGCGTGGGGGCAGATGCCGGACGCCGGGCGCCACGCTGTCGGCGTCTTCGGGTCGCTGGACGTGTGGATGGGCGCCTCTGCCTACATCGCCTGGGGACTGATGCTCGCCATCCTCCTGGGCGTCGCGCTCACCATCGGAAGCACCCGGGAGCGGGGGGCCATCATCCTGCTGGCATCGGCCGTGGCCGGCATTGCGATGCTCCTTGCCGCCGCGGTCATCCTGCCCACCGGGTTCCGACTGCAGGGACGGCACGTCCTGCCTTCGCTCGTGCTCGTCCCTCTGATCGCCGGTGAGGTCGTGTCGCGCGCTGTCTCACGGGCGTCCCCGAGTCACGCCAGCCTGGGGCACCGGACGGCCCGCACTGTCGTCCCGTTCCTGGCGTTCGCCGCGGCAGCGCTCCACGGCGTCGGGTGGATGACGAACACCCGCTACGGGTTCGGTGACTCCTCGAGATGGCATCCTCTGCGATCCGCGCTCTGGGCGCCTCCGGGAGGTTGGCTCCTTTGGATGTCGGTCGCCGCGGCAGGCTGCGCCTGCTTTGCCGCCGCAGCCATCACGGGGTTGCCGTCGCGGCATCAGCTCCGGTCGTACCAGGGGCCTCCTACCGAACTGGATACACTTGAGCCTCGTCCGGACTAGGAGCATCAAGACCGGACGTGTTCATGCGCCCGTAGCTCAAATGGACAGAGCGTCTGACTACGGATCAGAAGGCTAGGGGTTCGAGTCCCTTCGGGCGCGCAGGGTTACTGCAGGTCAGCGGCTCCCGCACTCTCCCCATGGCTCCCTTGGGTGGCCGTTTGTCACTTACCTGTCACCTAGAGGGTTTCCAGGCCCACTAGCGCTGCCACTCTGTCGGCGGCCTCGGCCTCCATGGACGGGATCGCGTGGCTGTAGGTGTCCATGGTCACGACGATGCTCGAGTGGCCGAGCCGCTCCGCCACGACCTTTACGTGCGTGCCTGCCTGGAGCAGCAACGTCGCGTGCGTATGGCGCGCGTCATGGAGCCGGATCCGCGGCAGTCCCGCGGCCGCAGTGAGCCTCTCGAAGACCTTCGAGATCCGGTCCGGATGGTGGTAGCGACCGTCCTCGCGAGTGAACACTAGGCCGCTGTCGTTCCACGCGCTCCCCCACTCCAGCCGCTCTGCCGCCTGCCGTGCCTTCCACCGCTTGAGCACCGCCGCGGTCTGGGTGTCCAGCCATATCTGTCGGCTCCGACCCGTCTTGGGCGCATGGACCCTGACCTCGTACCCACAGCTGGCGACGAGCTGCTGGCGAATGGACAGCTTTCGGGCTTCCAGGTCCACGTCCTCCCACCGGAGACCGAGCAGTTCGCCCCGCCGCATTCCCGTGTGGAAGGCCATGTGCCACAGCGGCGACAAGCGGTCCTCCTGCACGAAGGTCAGGAAAGCCCGGACCAGTTCAGCGCTCCACGTGCGCATCTCCTTGCGATCGCCGGCGCCGGTGGCTCGTGCCGGCCGGACGACGTCCGCGGGGTTACGCGCCAGCTGGCCGCGCTCGACTGCGCGACGGAAGGCTCCGCGCACCAGGACGTGGACGTACTGCACCGACCGCGGGCTGAGGCCGCCGGCGCGGAGCTCCTCGTACAGCCGCTCGAGGTCCCGCGGTGTCACGTCCACCAACCGCCTTGATCCGAGCCGTGGGACCACATGGCACCGCATGATGCCCTCGTAAGAGTCGAATGTCGTGGGACGAACCTGGGTCCGCTTGAAGGGCAACCACTCGTCCGCCAGGTACGCCTCAACCGTCAGTCCGGTCGGTCTCTGGTAGGTCCCCTTCCGGAGCTCGACCAGGATCTCGTTCAGGCGGTCCCGGGCCGCCTTGCGAGATGGAAACCCGCCCTGGCTCCGCTGGACGCTTCGACCGTCCACTCTCTCCGACCAGTACGCGGTGAACGTAGATCCTCGCTGCCTTACGAATCCGGTCCCTCGCGGCGCCCGCCTTCTTCTGGCTCCTGATGCCTTGACTCCATCGCTTCCACCCACCGGCCTGCCCCCTTCTTCGCTGTCTCCATGCGCGCCTCGTTGAAGGCGTCGTCGTGTCCTTCCACCCGTCGAAGCGTCCAGTCGTTGGTCAGATTCCCCTTGTGATCTCGCCCCTCGAGGCGAAGGATGACCCGGCCTCGCATCCACCACGAGGCCACGCGTGCCGGCACCGGGATGATCCCGCCGAAGTCGACTTCCTCCGCGCGATTGGCTGGGTCCAGCAGATCCGGGACAGCCACGCCCAGCACCGCGGCCAATCCCCAGAGCTCGTCCACCGAGACGGTTCGCTGCCACGTCTCCACGGCCGAGACGGTGGCGTGGCTCCACCGGTGGCCGAGGGTATTCATCCGGTCGGCCAGCTCACCCTGGCTGAGGTGGTTCCACCCTCGCCAGGCTTTGATGTTCTCGGCTAGGACCTGACTGAGAAAGCGGCTCCCTGGAGCCGGCTGGCGACCCGTTCTACGTTCGGTTCGCGGCATATATCCCTCCCTTCATCCGTGAGACTGATTCTGTCATTTTCCCTCTGTCACCGCCACTTTGTCGGCTCCATCGGGTAGATCTACTGATAAACGTTCAGCAAGAGGAGGAGGTACATGACACTGCGGGAGCTAAGAAAGGCCCGGGATCTCACGCTCGAGGCAGCCGCTTTCCGCTGCTCGCTCGGGTCCAGCACCATCTCGAAGATCGAACGGGGCCTGGTCGTGCCGTCCACCCGGACGGTCGCCAAGCTTGCCAGGGGACTGGACACATCCATCGCGAGAATGCGCCAGATCCTCGAGGAGACGTCTCGTGCAGCCGCCTGAGGATCTGCCTGAGGTCCTCACGGTCCAGGAGGCCGCGGCCTTCCTGCGGATCGGCCGCGATGCGGTCTACGCCGCGGTTCGGAAGGGAGAGCTGCCAGCGATCCGGATTGGGCGTTACGTGCGCTTCAACCGCGACCGACTGCGGGCGTTCGCGGGGTCCCTGGAAAGGGAGGGTCCCCCGGGAGCTCTGACGCGTCCCGGGGGCCAGGCGAGGGCCGCTACGACCTCCGGCCCCACCTCCGGCAACGACAACCAGCAGGAGAGCAGGGGAGGGCGATGACGGACGTAACGCGCGACGTGAAGGGCAGGATCTTCGTGGACGTGGACTGGGACCTCGAACTCGTCGGAGACGATGAGCTCACTGGCATGAGCGACGCCGTCGGACTAGCGGTTGTGAAACTCGATGGAACGACCGTGGTGCAGATCGCCGCCGGCGAGACGTTCGTGCGTCTGCACCTGAATGACACCCAGTGGCTAGCCCTTGCAAAGGCACTCTTGGGGGCCCTGGGTGATCTCAAAGTGCTGCTCCAGCCTTCTCTCTCCGGGTAACGCGGGAGCCGCTACGTGGGCCGCGCGAAACGCGAACCCATCCCGCCGGGCATGGTCGACTACGAGGCCGAGCTCAGCCTCATCGACGTCCTTGTCGGCTGCGACCGCTACGAGCCCTGCCCCTGCGGTATGGATCACCGCCTGCTGCTCGAGGGGATCTTGAGCGAAGTGGATCCGGGCTACTTCGTGTTGGAGACCACCCGGATCGTGTTCAACGCCGTCCGTGCCTGGCACCGCCAGGGCCGCTTCTGGACGTGGGAGGACGTCGCTCGCCTGCTCCTGCGGGAGGGCTACTCCAAGCCCAACGTCCTGCGCTTCATGGACCTCGCCGGCTACGCCGGCATCCACCGACGGACTCCCCAGTACGTCCTGCGACTCAAGCTTGCCCGAGGGGATCGCGCTGCCTGGCGCAAGCTCCAGGACCAGATGGCCCGGCTCTGCTCCGGTGACAGGACGGTTCTGCAGGAGCTCGTCTAGTGGCCAACGAGATCCGCGACGCGGTGGAGGCCTTGGACGCGGTGAAGGCCCTAAAGGCGGTCGAGTTACCCGAGGCTCCGGGCCTCATGCTCACCGTCGACCAGCTGGCCAACATTCCCCCGCCGGCGTGGCTCGTCGAAGGGCTGCTGCCGTCGGCTGGGCTGACGGTAGCGTTCGGGCCGCCGGCGTCGCTGAAGTCCTTCCTCGCCCTCGATGTCGCACTCAGCGTGGCCAGCGGCTGCGACTGGCAGGGCCGCGAGACCCGGCAGGGCCCCGTGCTGTACATCGCCGCCGAGGGGGTCTCGGGCTTCTACCCGAGAATCCAGGCATGGCTGACCGTGCGGCCCAGTACCGACCTCAGAGCGTTCCGGCTCGTGCCCCGTGCGCTGAATCTGCTGGACCGCGCTGACCGGGACACGCTGCTCGAATGCGCAGAGGAGCTCGAGCCGCGGCTGCTCGTGGTGGACACCCTCGCCCGGTGCATGGTCGGCGCCAACGAAAACGACACGGCGCCCATGGGTCGCGTTGTCGAAGCGCTGGACGAGGTCCGGCGCCGGCACGAGACAGCGTCGCTCGCGGTCCACCACACGACGAAAGACGGCGGCTGGGCCCGCGGGTCCGGAGCTCTCGCCGGCGCCGCCGACACGATGCTGCGATTGAAGCGCAGGGATCAGCACCTGGCGCTGGAGACCGAGAAGCAGAAGAACGCCGCCGAGGGTGAAGCGATCCGGTTGAGGTTCAGGCTCGCCGAGGACTCGGGGGTCCTGGAGCTGGATGAGGCGCCGTCCATCTCCTGGAAGGGACCGACGAGGGCAATGCAGCACGTCTCCCAGGTCCTGCAAACGACAAGCGGCCCCCTCACCGGCAATGCCATCGAGAAGCTGGTGAGGGGGTTCAGGAGCGATACAGTACGCGACGCGCTGAACCAGCTCGTCGCAGAGGGGTGCGTGCGGAGGGAGAGCGGGCCGAACAGGTCGCAACTCCACTACTTCGTGCGGCCGTACTCGGATCCTGACGATGGCTAATCCCGGTGCGTCCAGGTGCGTCCCGGTGCGTCCCGGACGCACTCCCTCTGGGTGCGTCCCGGGGGTTCCCCCCTACGGGGGGAACCACACCCAGCGGCGCGCTCCTTCGGCTTTCATTCGCCTGGGTGCGTCCCGGACGCACTCGCGGATCCCGTCAGAAACTCATCACGCTTTGGGGCCGAGCCGTCCGGTCTCGGGAGCAGGGTTGGATCGAAGGCTCGCCGTCAGCGCGTGCTGGGTAGAAGAATCGGAGCTGGGTCCGGTCAATTGACACGGGCGTCCCTTGACTGAGCCTCGGAGCAACGACCTGCTGCCAAGCGGTGCTCACAAGCTGTCCGATAAGCGCCCCGACGATAGTCAGAGCCATCGCGAACCGGACGGAAACCACGCCATCGCGGGTGCCGAACATCGGCGGCAGGACGAAGTCCGTCACGGCGCCATCGCCGTCGTGGCGGAGCTGCTGGGCGGGGGTGCCCGGAGGACCCTGGGGACCCCGCAAGCCCCGGTAGGGGGTCACCCCCCGTGCGAGTTCGACCCTCGCCTGCGGCACTGTTTGCAAGTCGAGCTACCCCTATCTGTCACCTGGCCTCAAGGGCTTGATACGTCCATGACCGCTCAAGCAGACGGCCAGTAATCCATACGTCGTTTAGGGCGACTTCAACTCGTAGCTGTCGCCTAGAGCGACTCCACGCCGATGTTGATGCCCCGCTTCGCGAACTCCTTGGCAAGCTGGATCCGCGCGTCCTCGACCGAGTCCTCGAAGGGGATGTACACGAGACCGTGGATATCGGATGGTCGCTCAATCGCCGTCTGATGACGCAGAAGAATGGCGACCCGTTCGCGTCCGAGTTTGGAGAGGAGCATGCCCAGCTCGAGCACCACGTTCTGCCTCGCCCTCGGCCGCGCCTCATTGGGCTTGCCCTTCGGGTAGCCCTCATCGTCGGGCGTGGCAAGGACGACTGCGAACGACACGTCATCCGACGCGTACTTCTCGAGCTTCTCAATGACCGTGGCACCCTCGGAAGCAAGTTGGTCCATGATCAACGGTTCGAGGCCCCACCTGCGCAACATTGCCTCAAGTTGAGTACGCGCGTCGAGGTCGTGGCCATACACGACGAATACCTTGCGCGACGACATTCTTCCGTCGCGGTTCGCCTCATGTGATCCTGCGTCGTCGAGCCCAAGTGCCTCCCGAACCTTCTCCGCCCGCTTGCCCTGGCAGGTCACGGTCCCATTGTCGAAACAGTTCACGATGGCACCGCCCTTGAAGCGAAGCTGCTCGCCAGTGTCGTTCGGAAGGCGTTTTCGGTCCTCCAGGGACGAACCCTGCAGCCTTGAGAGCCTTCTGAACGTCGTCAGCTGACATTCCCACCCCCGTTGGCGAAGGGAGGGAGCTTACCCCGTCGTCTGATGGCCGATAGCGGAAACGGCCGTGTCAGCCGCCTCCGAAGCTCCTTCGCCCCGGTTTCACCATGGCCTTCCACACGCTCGCAGGGGCCGGCCGACATAGGTCACTCAGGCTGCTCTTCCCCGTTGGACTCCGGCAGATGTTTCCGGCGGGTTAGCTATCCCCCGCAGGATCCCGGCCGCAACAGCCTTGGCGTTGTTGCGCTGCTTGGGCTGAGTCCGGGCTCCGAATGGACGAGACCCCGTCGATGAGAGTCGTGCGACGGTGTAGAGCAGTGGAAAGGACGGATGACGATGTCGGAGCAGGATGTGTCCGGAAGCACGCAAGCCGCTGACTTCGAGAACATCACACCCTCGAGCGTTTTCCTCCCGCGCCTCGCTGCTGGACCGGACAACGATCTGCACCTGCCGAAGCTCAACGACCTCGGCCTCGACTGGATTCGCATCGAGGCGTGGGAGTGGCAGGGCCTGCGCCAGTGGGCCGACTGGTGGGAAATGCATGCGATGCACGACGCTTCGCAGGAGCGGAGGTGGGCGGAACTGTGTTGGCTGTTCGGCTCGACTGCGGAGGTCGTGCTGCTCTGCCTGAGTGCCTCGGTCGAAGTCGAACTGCTGCGCCGGGCTGTGGAAACGAACAAGCTCCCGACCATCTACGGCATGTCACGCCGGTGGTTCGGCGAGAAAACTGCAGACTCGGTGATCAGCGCGGGCGACAAGCTCGCCAACACCGTTCTGAGGATGCTGCTGCTCGAGGACGTGACCCTGGCGACGGCGGCGTTCACTGGAAAGGCGTTCATTCCCTTCACGGACGACAAGAGGAACTGGATCTCGATTCGTGATGCGAGCAAGCTTTCAGCTGCGTGCGGATCGTCCGCCGCCGGATTCGGCACGGCTGCCGAGGTGGTCCTCACCCTCTGGCAATCCGATGATTGGCGTCGGCTGACGAAGCTGCGCGATATCGACTACCACCGCGGGCGCCGCGAGACGGCCGGCGTTACGGGCGTCGCGCCGGACAACACCCTGTGGGATCGCATGAAGCGCGATGGCCAGGTTGGCTTCGGACGCGAGATGCTCCCGACCTATACATTCGCCGACGGGTACACGGACGAGGTCTGTGACGTCGCGACCAAGTCGTTGAAGGCACTCGGCGCAGCAATGGCCGAGGTGCGCGGAGTCTGGGACGCGTCAGCGGGCAATGTCGTTCGACGTCCTCGCCGCGCCGGCCAGTAACGCTACGGCGACTTGCGCTTGAGCCGACGCTCGTCGAGAGGCGGTCGGACCATCAGCTGGGGCATCTGTCGGAACCCCGTCTTCCATGGGGTCCGGGTTTTTGGTGGTCTTCCATGGGGTCCGCTCTGAGCCGGTTGCGCCGCGCAGGTTTCAGCGTCACCTCCACATCACGGCCCTGGCCATGTGCTGGACTACGGGATAGGTACGTGCTCGAAGCAAGTCGATTGCTTCGAGCTTCATGGCCGTGTGGCGGCCCAGAAGCCGGATGCAGAGCGCCTCTGCGCGGTCGGTTTCTGCCGTGTTCTCTCCCTCCGCGCGCAGTTCCCGGAGAGCATCGCAACGCATGACTCCAGGCGGTTCAGATCATCAGCTGGGGCATCAGTCGGACCCCCGTCTTCCATGGGGTCGGGATTTTGGGCGCCTTCCATGGGGTCCGCTCCGCCCCTCATCCTCGGTCCTCCCTAGGGCCCGGCCTCCTGGGGGCTTTGAGTCGCCCCAGGACTCCGCCTCCCCTCTGCCACGAGTTGAACCCCCAGCTAGCCCGTTGCCTATTCGGGTGCTATACTTATTTCAGTTCTGGGTATAAAATTAGTGTCAGTCCTAAGGGGAGCTAATGCGGTCAGCAACCGAGTTTGAGAACCCTTACCGCCCCGGCGCTGGTCACATGCCTCCGTACTTGGCAGGCCGCGACAGTGAGTTCCAGGAGTTCGACAAGCTCCTGACGCAGGAAACGATCCTCGAGAACATGGTGCTGACCGGGCTGCGCGGTGTCGGCAAGACGGTGTTGCTTGAGTCATTCAAGCCGCGGGCCGTGAAATCCGGTTGGCTGTGGGTCGGCGCCGATCTTTCGGAGAGCGCAAGCATCAGCGAGGAAAACATTGCCATGCGCCTGATGGCCGACCTTGCGGTCGCTACGTCCGCCTTCACGGCCGAGGTGGAAGGTCCAGCGTCACCCGGATTCAGGACAGAAGAACCTGCGCCATCCCAGGTGCCTCTTTCGTACGCCGTCTTGAGCGCGGTCTATGAAAAGACCCCAGGGCTTGTCTCCGACAAGATCAAGGCAGTCCTTGAGTTCGTGTACTCAGTCCTTCGTCAACACCATCGGAGCCGGATCATCTTCGCGTACGACGAGGCGCAGAACCTTTCGGACCACGCTCACAAGGAGCAGTTCCCGCTCTCCCTGCTCCTAGACGTGTTCCAGTCAATCCAGCGCAAGGGGATCCCGTTCATGTTGGTCTTGACTGGCCTCCCAACCCTGTTCCCGAAGCTAGTAGAGGCTCGAACGTTTGCGGAGCGAATGTTCCGCGTCGTGCTGCTCGGCCGCCTGAGCGACGACGAAAGCCGTCAGGCGATCACGAAGCCAATAGCTGAGGCGCAGTGCCCGATCAGGTTCACTGCGGAGTCCGTTCAAACCATTAGCCGTCAGGCGGGCGGCTACCCCTACTTCATCCAGTTCATTTGCCGAGAAGTGTTCGACATCTGGATCCAGCAGATTCGGGACGACGTCACTCCAAATGTCCCGGTAACGGAGATTCAGAACAAGCTCGACACCGACTTCTTTGCAGGCAGATGGGCCAAGGTCACTGACCGGCAGCGCGAACTGCTATGGGTCATCGCGACCGTCGTGAAGGAGGCGGATGAGTTCACCATCCAGGACGTAGCGGAGCAAAGCAAGACTCTGCTTCCTAAGGGGTTCGGTGCCAGCCACGTTAGCCAGATGCTCGCCAGCCTTGGCGACCACGGGCTGATCTACAAGAACCGCTTCGGAAAGTACTCGTTCGCTGTCCCGCTGTTAGGGGACTTCATCCTTCGGACTTATGACCCGCCCAACGTGCCCTAGCCGCTTTGCGTGAGATCTCCCGCTGCCTATCCGCGGGCAGCTTTGCCGCCCTTGCCTGCCCGTCCTTCGATCCGCCCTTCCGTCCGAGCGCTGCAGCTGGGTCCTTCCCCCGACATGTCCGTAACCGGCTTCTCGCCGGTCGCTGAGTCCACGATCCGCTTGGCCTTCACGTCGCGGGGCTTGTTGTCTCCCCATGCCACTCGGCTACAAGAGCGCTCAAGCACAAGTCGGGCAACGGCTGCTGGTCGTTGCGAGAGGGAGAGGGGGTGAACGCATGAGCGAGGGATATGAGTTCCGCGTCTGGCTCAGCAAGGATGGCTGGCGTTGGAACTTGCGTAGCATCGGCAATGACAAGCTGATCGCCACGTCCGGCGAGAGCTTCTACGACCAGGCGAGCGCTGAGCGGTCTGCAGCGCTGGTCCAGCGGGTCGCGGGGTCGGCTCCCATCCGCGTGATCAGGTAGGAGCCAACCCACACGACGCGCAAACGACGAGGGTGAGCGGTGTTTCCTCCACGAAGCCTTGGAGCAGAGTGGAATATCGCTCACCCTGGTGTATTTCCCGTTCGCACTTGCCGCAGAGCAGACCTTGCGGGTACTCGTCCTGTCGGACGATGAGGTCCGATTCGCTCATTTGGATGTCACTGTAGTCATACATCGGCCATCGACGAGATTCCTGAAACTGACCCACTACCGACCGTTCACGTCGGGTAACGCGGGCGCCGGCCCGACCCGGGCAACGAGGCGGCTTACAGGCACGGGGCCTTCAGCAAGCGACGCGTCGATCCACGGGGAGTCGAGATTGCCGACGAGCTGCTGTCCCCACCGTTGTGACCTCGCCGCCGACCGAGACCGGGTACAACGCGCCCCCGCCGTCCGTTAGACGTCGGCTGCAGGGAGTGTTCCTCGAGTCGGCCGCAGCCATCACGAAGGCTTCCAAGAAGGTCAAGGCGGAAGTCGCCAAGCCGAGCCGTCGAGGGAAGAAGATCAAGCGGCCGTCGTAGACCCAGCCGAATCATCGCCTGGCCTCCTCAGCCGCCTGAAGAACCAGGGGCTCTCGCGCAGAGCTTCCAGCTTGGCGGCCGAGTGCAGTTCGTCCAGATGGGGCTGAACGAGGGCCGCAAGACGCTCGACGGAGGACCCGTCTTCCATGGGGTGTCCCCCCTCGGCCGGTCTTCCATGGGGTGTCCGACCCGCCAGCCCTACGTCCCGACCGCGCGGGCAGCCAGATAGAACGGGTCGATCACTATGAGCTGGGCCGGGTACGACTCCTCTCGCGCCGGAGGTGGTCGAGTTGCAGTCAGGTGCGACACGCGGAAGGAGACCGCACCGGCGGTTCTACCTCCAAGCCGCGGGACCGGCAGACGGCGGTCGAGTCGGCGGACCGCGACGCGTTTGCTCGTCTCACCGAACAGGACGAGCTCTGCCTTCGTCGGGCTAGGCTCAGCCTGGAATGAAATGAGCACGAGCGTCAGCGTGAAGAGCAATCCAGGCGGCCATAGACAGGTGCATCCCCAAGGGTCTCCATCCGAAGGCAGCCGAGTAATTCGGCACCCTGGAGGTGTGGAAGACGGATGTTCGCATCCTCGACGAGGACGGCAACGACTGGCCGGACGTGTCGGACGAGCCTGAGGCCAGGCGTGACCGGGGGAGCGGTCCTTGAGCCGCGGGGACGGTCGGGTGATGTGACCTTCTGCGCGAGCGTGGGCGGAGCGGGACCTAGAATGGCGCACAGCCGTGGTGAAGCCGTTGTCGATTAGGTGGGCGTGAAGCCGGTGGATCGGGGGCGCATGGGTTCCCGGCGTCCGTGGAGATCCGGTGGTTTGCCTAGGCGACGGGCTGCGACTCCAGGTAGGACGCTGGTTCCACAGGGAGCGCTCTTCGTCTCCTGCGCCGTCGGCTCTTTCTGAGGCGTTTGTCGACTAGTTCTCTCACGGATAGCCATGGGGGGGGAAAGTGTAGGTTCGGTCGGCGGCCCTCAGCGGCGGTCCCCGCCGAAAGCCCTCTGAGCGCGGCTCAAAATCGCTGGAGCCGAGTAACGCGCGCTGTCCTGGGTTGGGGGCGAGGTCGTAGTTCTTGCCCACTTGCGGGCTAGCGCTAGACTACGCAATTCGGGCGCAGCATGATTGGGGGGGGGGCTGGGGTGAAGCGATCGCTGAGATACTGCCGTGTTTCTCGTGGCGGGACGTGGTTGGCTGGGGCAATGGCATTGGCGCTGTTTGGAGCGGTAGCAGTTGCCGGTATCGGGTTAAGGGCACCTGTGGCAACGGCGGACCTCAGTACTACGCCCGAGAATGAGCCCCCGAGCGACATGAGCACCGTATACGAGCCGGGATCGTTGGTAGCTGACGCGAAAGCGACCTTCGGGGCTCGCCTGGCAGGTGTGTGGATAGACAATCAGGTAAGTCCCAGCGTGTACAGGGTCGGTCTAGTGAATGTGTCCGTGGCCACAGATCAAGCCACGCTCGACCAGCTAACGAACGGGAATGCGCGTGTTCTGATCGATCCAGCCAACCACTCTACGTCTTTGAGTCAGCTCGAAGCGTATAAAACCACTGCCACCCGCATTATGCGCGAGGAAGCTGAGCCTGAGCCGTGGATGATTTTTCCGAATGATAAGACCAGCCGACTTAAGATCACCCATCGTGTGCCCCTTAAGATCCTAACGCGTTCTCGGTTGGACGCGGCAATACCTGGTTCGGTTCTTCAGTACGATCTGGATTCTACGTTCGCGGTGGTTCTAATCAGCGGTCACGGCGCGGCAAGGGTCCCACCCACGACGCGGCTCAATTACCCGCCCCACTACGCAGGATTGAATATGGGATCGGCCACGCCACAGGGCGTTCCCACATCCTGTACAAGCGGCTACACGCTCGTCGACCCGGAGAAT
>DATLNZ010000094.1 GCA_035536535.1 Actinomycetota bacterium
CGTGTTGGCCTCGAAGTCGGGGGACAGTGTGCATCCGAAACCACGGGAGTCCAACGTCGGGTTGGCGAGGTTGTCCTGGCCGTTACGGGGGTTCTTGACGCCTTCCGGCAGATCGACCGACGTCTGCGTGAAGACGACGACTGTGGCGTCACAGTTCGCGGCCTGAGCCGGAGCGGGCGAGAGCGGGGCAACCCCCGCCACCACGGCCCCCGCCACCAGGAATCGGGCGATACGGCTGAATCCCATGAGCACTTCCTCCTTTGCCTCTACGACTGGCAGCTATTGCTCCAGACTTCGGCGCACCGGTCCAAAGTCCTTCCCCGTCACAGGACCGACACGTGCCCCAAAGAAAGAGGCGGGGCCACGGGGGCCCCGCCCTCTTTGGTGAAGCGGGTCTACGGTGAGGCGTGGGTCACGGTGCAGTACTCGACCGGAGCGCTCGTGTTGAACCAAGCCCGAAGGCAGCCGATGCCTGTGGGGTCCAGCGCGATGCGCTCGCTCTCGTAGTAGTTGGCGAGGGTCCCGGCGTACAGTGCGGCGGGGCCGCAGTGGCCGACAATCCCGTCGAAGCAGTACCCGCTCGCCTCACCGGAGGTCAGTCTCGACTGGATGAGGTTGGCTCCCGGGTAGACGAGCGCCGTGTTGAACTCGGCGTCCGGCGACGTCTGGCACCCGATCGCTGCCGAGTCGTAGGTCGGGTTGGCGATCGAGTTCCTTCCGTTGCGAGGGTCCGTCAGACCTCCGGGGAGAAAGGTTCCGGTCTGAGTGAAAACAATGACCGTGGCGTCGCACTGCGCGGCCTGAACCGGTGAACCGACAACGGGTGCGAGCCCGGCGAGAATTCCCGCCGCGACAGCCAGTGCTGCCAAGCGCTTGCTGATCGACATGCTCCCTCCTTGGGGCGATTGAACGTTATGAACCTCATTCGCGCCTCTGCGCCAATTTCCTGCAAGGGCCACGCCCCATCACCCGGCGGACCGTGGACAAGTGGTCGTCCCTGCCCTCATCGAACTCATGCAAAACGAAGAGGCGGGACCGCGAGGGCCCCGCCTTCTCCGAATACCTGCTTACGGGCGAAGTGACTCGAGCGTGCAGTAGTCGACGTGGCCACGGTTGTCGAACGACGCGGTGACGCAACCGACGCGCGTGGGGTCGAGAGCCTTTCGACCACTCTCGGTGTAGAAGGTGCCGGGGACGCCTCCCTCCTGGACGCTGGCCGGGCCGCATTCGTTGAGCAGGCCCGAGAAGCACCAGGTGCTGGCGGCCCCCGTAAGGAAACGGGAGCTGATCAGAGTGGCGCCGGGGTACACGAGGTTAGTGTTCGCCTCGAAGTCGGGAGAAGCCGCACAACCGAAGAAGTTCGAGGTAATGCTCGGGTTGCCGAGCGAGGTGATCTGACCGCCACGGGGGTCATCGATCGGCTGGGGCAGGAACACCCCTGTCTGCGAGAACACGTAGACCTCCGGGTCACACTGGCCCGCCTGAGCGGTGCCGCCGACAACCGGCAGTAGTCCAACAAGGATGCCTGCTGCAACTGCGAGGCACCCCAAGCTGCGACGAATCGACATCTACTCCTCCTTCTGATTCCTCGTACCGACTCTCGGATGATTCGCCACCCGAAGCCCGATTTCCTGCCGGATCACACGAGAAAACCGCCTGAGTCAACCCCGCTCCGGACCCCCGTCTGGTCGCGCTCCCTGGCGGTCGGTTCGGGACGCGACTTGTCTGGACCGAAAAGAGCGGGGCGCCCGAAGCGGGCGCCCCGCTCTCCAAAAGTGCAGGTCTACGGGGTGAGGTGCGAGATCGTGCAGTACTCCGTCCCCCGGTAACCGTCGAACGAGGCGGTGAAGCAACCGACCATTGCCGGGTCAATCGCGATCCGCGGGCTCTCAGCGAAGAAGGTTCCTGGGACCAGGCCCTCCTTCAGGGAGGCCTGACCCTCGCCATTGACGACGCCATGGAAGCGGTACCAGGGGGCGCTTCCAACGCTTCGGGTCAGCCGCGACCGGACGTGCGTCGACACGGCATTGATGGTCCTGGTGTTGAACTCGGCATCCGGCGACGCCAAGCAGCCGAACTGACCCCAGTCCGTCGTGAGGGGGATGCCGACCAACCGCGGCTGGGGCTCGACCTCCGACCCGACGGGCTCGGGAAGTCCTTCGACACCCGGGCTGTCAACGAGAACCCCCGTCGAGCTGAACACGATGGTGTCGGGGTCACAGTCAGCGGCCGAGGCCGGCGTCGCTCCCCCAACGACGGAGAGACCGGCGAACAGAGCGGTCCCGACCAATGCCACTGCCAGACGACGAGCTGCTGTCATGTGCTTCCTCCTGCTGTTGACGGCTGATGCTTGGGAATCTCCTGGACTGTCTCCGGCACCTACGGCGCCAGCGAGTCGGCAGTGCAGTAGACGACGGGCGCGTGGCCTTCGAACCACGCCCTGACGCAGCCCAGCGCCGCGGGGTTCACCGCCACGAGGTCGCTCTCGTGATAGTCGGTGAAGAGGATCAGCTTGGCGGCTCCGCAGCGGTCCGCGAGGTCCCCATCGAAGCAGTACCTCCTGGAGGTGCCTTCGAGGAGAAGAGAACTGATGAAGGTCGACCCCGGGTAGATGATGTCGGTGTTGTGGTGGACTTCGGCCGGCCCCCCGGCGCACCCGACGATGTGGGGCGTGACGGAGGCGGTCGGCGTCCGGTCGTAGGGCGACGGTCCACCCGGGATGTCGGACGCGTAGTAGCTGAAAACCCAGGTGTCGGCAGCGCAGTCGTGGGCCCGAGCGGGGGCCGCCGCAGCCAGAACCCCCGCGGCCACGGCCATCGCTACGAGCAACCGGACGAATCGGATCAACGTGCCTCCTGATCGGAACTGTGGGAACTGGTTCGACGCAAGGCCCCCCGTTCCTGCATCGATGCCAGCGGAAGAGAAAGGAGCGGGGCGCCGCACGGCGCCCCGCTCCTGGGAAGCCAGACCAGAACCGCCCTACGGGCGAAGCTCCGTGGCTGTGCAGTACTCGATGTGGCCGCGGTTGTCGAATGAGGCGGTGAGGCACCCTACCGACGTCGGATCGATCACGAGAGTGTCGCTCTCGGTGTACTGGGTCCCCGGGACCGTCCCCTCGCGAACCGTCGCTGTGCTGCACACATTCAGCAGCCCGCTGAAGCAGTAGGTGCCGGCGGCTCCGGCCTTGAGGCGAGAGCTGACGCGCTGCGCACCGGGATAGATGAGCGCAGTGTTGAACTCGAAGTCGGGGGACGCCGCGCACCCGAAGACCTGCGGGTTGTAGGTCGCGCTCGGAGTCCACTGACGCCCGCTCGGGTTGTCCGGCAGCGGGAAGCTCACGTAGGTGAACACGATGATTTCCCCGGGGCAGTTGGCGGCCTGCGCTGGGGTCGCCGCTACGGGTGCGATCGATGCGGCGACTGCGATAGCGGCTGCAGAACACAGCAGCCTGCGGAACATCGACATGACTTGCCTCCTGGTTGGTGATTCGGTCACACCAGCCATTCGGCCCCCGCATCTGGTTTCCTTCTGGCGATGGATGGCGAATCGCGCGCGGGAGTGAGGGTGGGCTTCGTGGGCCTCGGGACGATGGGCTCCCGGATGGCCCGTCGCCTGCTCGACCACGGCTTCTCCCTCTCGGTCCACAACCGGACCCGTGACCGCGAGGAGCCGCTGACGTCCGGAGGCGCCCGGAGAGCCGAAACACCCGCGGGGGCGGCGTCCGGGGCCGGGGTCGTGGTCGTGATGGTCTCCGACACCCCGGACGTGGAGGAGGTCCTGTTCGGCCCCCACGGCGTGGCCGAAGGCGCCACCGCGGGAGCGGTCGTGGTGGACATGTCCACGATCTCACCCGCGGCCACCCGGGAGTTCGGCCGGCGCCTGTCCGGTCTGGGCGTCGGGCTCGTGGACGCGCCGGTGTCCGGCGGCTCGGAGGGGGCCGAGCGCGGGACGCTTGCCGTCATGGCCGGGGGCTCGCCGCAGGACGTTGAGAAAGCCCGCCCCGTCCTGGAGGCCATGGCGTCCACCGTCACCCACGTCGGCCCCCTCGGATCCGGACAGCTCACCAAGGCGGTAAACCAGGTCATCGTCGGGGGCACCTACCTGGCCGTCGCGGAAGGGATCCTTCTCGGTCTCCGGGCCGGACTGGACATGGAGGCCGTGATCGAGGCCATCAGCCACGGCGCCTGCCGGTCCTGGGTGCTCGAGAACCGCAGCGCCAACATGCTGCGCGACGACTACCCGCTCGGGTTCCGGCTGGCTCTGCACCGCAAGGACCTGCGGATAGCGCTCGAGGAGGCGGCCGCCGCGGGGGTCGAGATGCCGCTCTCCTCGCTGCTCGCGGCCGTCGAGGACGCCGCCATGACCGCCGGAGATGGCGACGCCGACGTGTCGGTCGTGGCGCGAGAGCTCCGGAGGCGCTCGCTGGGCACTACCCCGTGAGCTTCTCCAGCCGCTCTCGGACGTCGTCCTCGAATCCGAGCAGAAGGTCGTCCTCGGTCTCGATGATGGGCCTGACCATCCGGCTGGGGTCCTCCACGAGCCACGCGAGCAAGGCCTCGCCGCGGATGTCCTGCACCTCGTCGCGTCGGCTGGGCCTCACCAGGTGAAGCGGGCCGCCCGCCCGGGTCGCCAGCTGCTCGATGTCCCGCCGGGTCGGAGGGAAGGCGACAATGTCGCGCTCCTCGACCCGCACGTTTGCATGCGCGAGAAACTCCCGCGCCTTCCCGCAGCCCGTTCAGCCGGGCTTGTACCAGATCCTCATGCCGACACCTCCGCCATGAGCCGCAGAGCGGCCTCGTCCTTTGTCGAAAGAAGCATGGTCGTGACGCGGCTATCGCGCCAGGCTCCGAACCGGTCGCGGATGCGGTCCGCCGGCCCAACCAGCGCCGTCTCGTCGGCGAACTCGTCCGGGACCAGACCGATGGCGCCCAGCTTGTCACCGGACAAAAAGGCGTCCTGGATCGCCGCCGCCTCCCGCTCGAACCCGTACCGGACCGCCAGGTCGTTGTAGAAGTTCCGACCGCGCGCCCCCATGCCGCCCACGTACAGAGCCAGGGCCGGCTTCACGGAGTCCAGGCCGGCCCGGACGTCGTCGGTGAGCACCACAGGGCAGGACGCCACGAAGTCGAAGTCCGTAGCCGGGCGCAGGGACGAGTCCCGCTTGCCGAACCCCTCCTGAAGACTGGGCAAAAAGGCGTCCTGCCGGTATGGCGTGAAGAACGCGGGGATGAACCCGTCGGCGACCTCCGCCGCCAGCGCCACGTTCTTCGGTCCGATGGCGGCTAGATAGATCGGGATGTCCGGACGGGGATGAAGGATCATCTTCAGCGGCTTGGCCAGTCCCGTCCCGTCCGGGTACGGGATCGGGTAGTGCGGCCCGGCGTGCTCCAGGGGCTTTTCCCGGCGCCACGCGGCCCGCAGGATCTGGACGTACTCACGCGTCCTGGCCAGCGGGCTCGCGTACGGCTGGCCGTGCCACCCCTCGACCACCTGGGGGCCGGACAGCCCTATCCCGCACAAAAACCGCCCCCCGGACAGAGCGTCGAGCGTGGCGGCGGTCATCGCCGTCATGGCGGGGGTGCGGCCGGACATCTGCATGATCGCGGTCCCGAGGTGAATCCTGGAGGTGTGCGCACCCATCCACGTGAGCGTGGTGACGGCGTCGCTGCCGTAGGCCTCGGCCGTCCACATCGAGTGGAAACCGAGGTCGTCGGCGAGCTTGGCCAGGTGCGTCTTGTCCTCGATCCGCGGACCGGCATAACCGAGGGACAGGCCCAGCCTCATCAAGCTCCCCCCGACGGGCCCCGCAGCCTCGTCCATGCCAGGGCGCCGGCGCCGGCCACGGAGACGAAAGCAAGCCCTATCGCGGCCGCGCGTCCGGACCCGCCGCCACCGCCTGGGGCCGACCGCGCCTGAGCCGCGCCCTGCGTGGGCGACGGCGAGGGCCCCGCCAGCTCGGGTGTGACCGACGGAGTCTCCAGCGGCGGCAGAGCGATCTCGGGCGTCTGTCCCGGCCGCAGCGGGCCGGACGACTTCCTCGGCGTTGCGGTGGGCGTGACCCTCGGAGTGGGGGTGCCGATGCGGGCCGTGGCGGAGGGTCCGCCTCCTCCTCCGCCCCCGCCCCCGGACTGCCCCCGGACGACAACTGTCCCGCACATGCCGCAGGTGCCGGCCTCCGGGGCGCCGTTGGGAGTCCCGTGGATTTCGCAGTAATAGGTGAAGGTGCCGGCCTTTCCGAACGTGTGGGTGAAGGAGTTCGAAGTGGGGCCGGGACCCATTCGCGGCGACTTGAACGTCTCGGCGGTGGCGGGCTGGCTGGTCACGGTGTGCGTTGCGGCGGCTCCCACCTCGTATCGCCAGGTCACGGTCCCGCCGGGAGCGGACAGCTCCACCTTCCCCGGCTTAAAGACGCTGTCGGCGATGGCCACGTCCTTGTTCTCCTGGGCCCCCGCGCCCACCGCGGCAGACGCGGCGATGGCGATCGCGGCCCCCACGAGGCAAAGAGCCCTCCGCCCGCGGAAGGGCCTAGCCCAACAGGTCGTCAAGGGTCTTCTTGCTCTTCTGTTCCTTGGCCAGCAGGTCACCGACGTCGGCACGCGGCCCCTCGTCGCCGGTGAGCAGGTCCGACAGGTCCGGGCGGCCTGGCTCGGGCGCCCCATCGCGGAGCCGGCGGTCCAGCTCCTTGCCCCGCCTGCCTTCGATCTCGCCCGTGGCGGCGATGAGGTCGTCCAGGGACTTGCGGGGCGCTCCCTCTATCCGGATCCGCAACGCGGCCAGAACGTCGGCGTGGCGGTCGATCAGGCCCTGGGTCCGGTCGATCTCGGAAAGAGCGCGCTCGGCCTTGCGCAGAAGCTCGAAATCGTCCTGCTCCGCCATCGTCTTCCGAGCATATCCCCCGGCCGCTGCGCTCAGACCCGTCGCCACCGGTTGCGATACCCAGGCCTCCGGAGGCACGCTTGTCGATCGAATACCACGGAGGGACACCATGGGCACCAAGCGGCTGACGCCGGCGGACGCCACGTTCCTGCACCTCGAGGGGCCCAACACGCACATGCACGTCGCCTCGGTGATGGTCTTCGACGGGGCCGCCGACTACCGCCAGACGCTGGACTCGCTGCAGAGCCGCCTCCACCTCGTCCCGAGGTTCCGCCAGAAACTGGCATGCGTCCCGTTCAACCAGGGACGGCCGGTCTGGGTAGACGACCCGCACTTCAACCTCGAGTACCACGTCCGCCACACGGCCCTGCCCGCCCCGGGGACCGAGGAGCAGCTGAAGAAGCTGGCCGGACGGCTGATGTCCCAGCAGCTGGACCGCTCCAGGCCCCTGTGGGAGATCTGGCTGGTGGACGGCCTGGCGGGCAACCGCTTTGCGCAGATCGCCAAGACCCACCACTGCATGATCGACGGAATCTCGGGAGCGGACATCACGGCGGTGCTCCTGGACGCCACCCCCGAACCTCACGACGCTCCCGCCGAACCCTGGACGCCGCAGCCCGAGCCAACCCAGGCCCAGCTGCTGTCCGACGCGATCATCGAGCGGCTGACCGAGCCGGCCGAGATCGTCCGGGGCCTGCGCGCGACGGCGCGGACGCCACGCAGGCTCGCGCGTTCGGTCTCCGAGGCCCTCGCGGGCATCGGCGCGCTCGCCTGGGCGGGAATGAACCCGGCCCCCGCGACGCCCCTGAACGTCCCGATCGGACCGCACCGCCGCTTTGAGTACGTCCGGGCCTCGCTAGCCGACTTCAAGTCGATCAAGAACAACCTGGGCGGCACCGTCAACGACGTGGTCCTCACTGTGGTCACCGGCGCGCTGCGCAGGTTCCTGCAGCACCGCAACATCGACGTCCGGGGGCTGGAGCTGCGGGCCATGGTCCCGGTGTCGGTCAGGGCCGACCACGAGCAGGGGGCGCTGGGCAACAGGGTGTCGGCGCTGGTCGCGCCGCTGCCGGTCTACGAGCCGGACCCGGCGAGGAGGCTGCAAGCCGTCACCAATGCGATGAAGGGGCTGAAGGAGTCCCGGCAGGTCGTGGGGGCCGAGATGATCACGCAGCTGACGGGGTTCGCGCCCCCGACGATCCTGGCCCAGGCCGCTCGGCTGCAGTCGGCGCAGCGGTTCTTCAACCTGCTCGTCACCAACGTCCCCGGTCCCCAGTTCGCTCTGTTCTCCACCGGACGCCGTCTCGAGGACCTGTTCCCCATGGCGCCGCTGGCCGCCAACCAGGCGCTGGGGATCGCGGTGATGTCCTACGCGGGACAGATGGGCTTCGGCCTGATCGCGGACTTCGACGCCCTGCCCGACGTCGGCGTGGTCGCGGAAGGGCTGGAGAAGTCCATCGCGGAACTGCTGGACGCCGCCGAGCAGGCCCAGGCCCCGGCACAGGATGCCGCCGTCCCGGGCAACGGGTCCAACGGGTCGGCGTCCAACGGGTCGGGCGCCGCTCAGTCGACCGAGGGGTACCAGCGCTCGATCGACAGGGCGTAGACGAGCCGCTTTTCGCGGATCATCGCCTCGCGGTACTCGTCCATGTTCTCCGGCTGCTTGCCGGTGATCATGGTATACAGGCGCGCGTTCT
>DATLNZ010000095.1 GCA_035536535.1 Actinomycetota bacterium
CGGGGCGGTCCCGGCGGCGACGTACCTGCTGAAGGTCGCACGCGGCCAGTCGCAGGCAAACCAGCATTCGCAGACCCACCAGGATGTGTTCAATCTCGCCGTGGGGGCTGTCCCCGCCGGGCGCGAAACGCCTGGCCGTGAGGGTCCGATGGGCCCCGCCGGTCCCGCAGGACCCGTCGGTCCGGCAGGGCCCGTTGGGCCTGCAGGCCCGGCCGGTCCCGCAGGGGCCACGGGTGCGACGGGTGCGACCGGAGCCACAGGGCCCGCAGGCCCGGTGGGCCCCACGGGTGAGACCGGCGCAACCGGCGCAGCCGGCCCCGCTGGTCCCGCGGGCCCCACGGGTGCCACGGGCGCGACGGGTGCGACCGGGGCTATGGGCCCCGAAGGGCCTGCCGGTCCCGCGGGAGCATTCGGCCCGGTCGGGCCGGTCGGCCCCGCAGGCCCGACTGGAGCCACAGGTCTGACGGGCGCTCCCGGCGCCCCCGGCGCCCCGGGCGCGACGGGCCCCGCTGGTCCGACGGGTCCTGCAGGCCCTGCCGGTGTCAGCGGGCATGAGGTCTGGGCGACGCCAACCCCGGCGACTGGAGCGCAGTCGGTTGGCGCGTTCGGGACTCTGATTGCCTCGTCAACGTGTCCGGCTGGGAAAGTTGCGGTCGGTGGTGGATACGAGGCCGTTGGTGGGGGGCAGTTCCTCGTCGCGACCGCGTCATACACCACGGTGGCTGCGCCCGGGACCTGGAACGTTCGACTCTTCAACCAGACGTCGGCGACGCAGAGCAACGTCTCGGTTCGCGTCTACGCGGTCTGCGTCGTCGCGCGCTAAGCTCTTTTCGGGTTCGCTCGGGTTCCGCGGAGGCGGGCTCTTCAGGTGCTGTATCCGCTTATAATGCAAGCACCTATGAAGACCGTCACCGCGGAAACCGAGAGGCAGCGCTGGGAGCGCGAGCAGCTCGAACCGGCGCTCCAGAAGTCTCCCGAGCGTCCGGGGCCCTTCACCACGATCTCCGGCCGCACCATCGACCGCCTTTACACCCCTGACGATCTTCAATCCCTCGACTACACCCGCGACCTGAATAACCCCGGCGAGTTCCCTTACACGCGCGGCATCCACCCGAGCGGCTACCGCGGCAAGCTCTGGACGATGCGGCAGTTTGCCGGGTTCGGGACCCCTGAGGAAACCAACGAGCGCTACAAGACGCTGCTGAAGGCCGGAGGGACCGGCCTCAGCGTCGCGTTCGACCTGCCGACGTTGATGGGTCGCGATCCCGACCACGAGCTCTCGCTCGGCGAGGTCGGTAAATGCGGCGTCAGCATCGTCTCGCTCGCCGACATGGAACGGCTGTTCGAGGGGATCAGTCTCGCCGACATCACCACGTCGATGACGATCAATTCCCCGGCGCCGATGATCTTTGCGATGTACCTGGTCGTCGCGGAGAAACAGGGGGCGGACTGGCAGCGGCTGTCGGGCACGATCCAGAACGACATCCTGAAGGAGTTCATCGCCCAGAAGGAGTACATCTATCCGCCGCGCGAATCGATGCGGTTGATCACCGACATCTTCTCGTTCTGCGCCCGCGAGGTGCCCAAGTGGAACACCATCTCGGTGAGCGGCTATCACATCCGTGAGGCAGGATCGACTTCGCTGCAGGAACTGGCGTTCACGCTCCGCGACGGGATCGAGTACGTGCAGTACGGGATCGATGCCGGGCTCGATGTCGATGCCTTCGCGCCGCAGATCTCCTTCTTCTTCAATTCACACTGCGACTTCTTCGAAGAGATCGCCAAGTTCCGCGCCGCGCGCAAGTTGTGGGCGGACGTCATGCGCAACCGTTTCGGGGCAAAGCAGGAGCGGTCCTGGAAGCTGCGCTTCCACACTCAGACGGCTGGTGTCTCCCTCACCGCCCAGCAGCCGTACAACAATGTCGTGCGCACGGCGCTTCAAGCGCTGGCAGCGGTGCTCGGCGGGACCAACTCGCTCCACACGAACTCGCTGGACGAGGCGCTGGCCCTGCCGACGGCGGAAGCAGCCACCCTGGCACTGCGGACGCAGCAGATCATCGCCGCGGAGAGCGGCGTCACGCACATGGTCGATCCGCTCGGCGGCTCCTACTTCGTCGAGCGCCTGACGCTCGACATGGAGCGCGGCGCGCGCGAGTACTTCGAGATCATCGACCGGATGGGGGGGATGGTCGAGGCCATCGAGCAGGGCTTCCCGCAGAAGGAAATCGCCGAGGCGTCGTATGTCTTCCAGCAGGCGGTCGAGAAGCGCGACAAGATCATCGTCGGCGTCAACGACTTCGTGCAGGAAGGGGAAACGCCGCACCCCATTCTTTACATTGACGAGACGGCCGGGGAACGGCAGCTCGAGCGGTTACGGGAGCTGAAAAAGACGCGCGACAACGACCGCGTCCGCCGCACCCTGGATGCGCTGAAGCAAGCCGCCCGCGCGACCGATAATACGATGCATCCGCTTCTCGACTGCGTTCGCGCTTACGCCACCGTCGGGGAAATGTGCGACGCGTTGCGCGAGGTGTGGGGAGAATA
>DATLNZ010000096.1 GCA_035536535.1 Actinomycetota bacterium
CGCCGCCCTTTTTCGACGAAGGCTTGCCGGCTGCCTGCTCCTTGGGCGCCGGAGCGGCCTTCAGGGCGCGCTCGGGCTTGGCGGCGGCCTTCGCGGTCTTGGCCTTTGCCTTTGCCTTGGGCGCGGCATCCTTCACGGCCCGGACCACGGGCTTGGCCCCCGCGGCTTCGCGCGCCTTCTTCGGCGCGGCCACGGGCGGCTTGCTGCCCCGGGCGGGAGTCTTGGCCCTGGACTGCGCGGGCGCCGCCTTGCCGGACCTCGTGGCGGCGGCGGGCTTGGAGGCTTTTGCGGGCTTGGCCGCCGCGGCCTTTACGGCCGCCTTCGCCGTGGACTTCTTTACCGCGGGCGAGGGCTTGGAGGCTGCGTTCTTCTTTGTTCGTGCGGGCTTGGCCAAAGGGGCCACGCTCCTTCCATGTCGTTTTCGAGCGGGGGCCGCGGAGGGGGCGTGAAGATGCGGCCCACCCATGGTATCGACTTCCCCCCGTTACGGATACGGCTTCGGGGGACGAATCCCTGCTAGATACCCACGAATCGGGTGTCTCAGACCTCCAGACTTTCGGGGGAGCGGGGCTTGGGCCAGGGATAGGACAGCGGCCGCTCGCTTTCCACGAACCGCACACCCTCGGCCCTGTCCAGCCAGGACGCCACCACCGACCGCTCGGGCAGCCCCTCGGCGGGGACCGACAGGCTCACGTCCCCCGGCCCCCCCGCCGGCGAGGGGCCGGGGGACTCGGGACCGGGCACCGGGGGGCCGGGCAGCGACTCGAGCCGGCCGTCCCGAAGGACCACACGCCCCTCCGGACACTCCAGGACCACCCGTCCGGCCGCCGCCAGCGCCTGCAGGACCCCGGCCCTGGCCACCACCCGCACCAGTTCCGCGAAGGCGTCGCGGTGCGCCGCCGCCTCCTCGAACCTGTGTCCGGACGCCAGCCGCTCCAGCTTTGCCCGCAGCTTCTCGCGCGCGCTGTCCAGTCCGGCGGACAGGTCGCCGCGCGCCGCCAGAACGGCTGAGTCGTGGGACTCGACATCCTGGGGCCGTCCGGTGCACGGTCCGTGGCAGGACCCCAGGGCGTACAGCGGACAAGGCTCGACGGGTGCGTCGTCCTTGAGGCGCAGCGAGCACGTCCGGACCCCCCACAGCCCGGCCAGCGTGGTGGCCGCCGCCTCGGCCCGCGCCCGCGAGGAGAACGGGCCGATGCACAGCCCCTGGGCAGGGGGCTTTCTGACCACCGAAAAGCGCGGGTGACGCTCCTTGGTCAGTGTGAGGAACACCGGGGACCTGCGCCGGACGCCGCGGCGGTTGTACCTGGGCGTCAGCCGCTCGATCAGCCTGGCCTCGAGCGCCTCGGCCTCCACGTCCAGCTCGCAGGGGACCACGTCCACCGTCGAGACCTCGGCCAGCAGGTCGGTGATGCGCTTGCGCTCGTCGGAGACGAAGTAGGACCGCACCCGCGCCCGCAGGTCCGTCGCCTTGCCGACGTAGATGATCTCCCCGCGGGCGTTGCGGAACATGTAGACGCCGCGGCGCCTGGGCAGGTCCCGAGCCATCCGGACCTTCTCGAAGTGGGGGCCGGACGAGGGCCGCTGCAGCTCGACCAGCTCCGCCAGGGTTGTGACGCCGTAGGCCGACGCCCGCTCGAGCAGTCCGTACAGGACCTCCAGGCAGGCGGCGGCGTCCGGGAAGGCGCGGTGACAGGGCGAGTTGGTCGTCCGGAAGAATGCGGCGAGCGTCGCCAGGCGCAGGTCGCGGACCTCTGATCGGATGAGCCTTCGCGCGAGCTTGGCGGTGTCCAGCACCACGACCTCCGGCGGCTCGTAGTCCAGCAGACGGCATGCCTGGGCGATGAACCCCATGTCGAAGCGCGCGTTGTGGGCGACGAACACCGACGGGCCGAGAAACTCCAGGAACGTCGGCAGCACCGCGGGCAGCGGCTCGGCCCCCGCGAGCATCGACGGGACGATGCCCGTCAGAAGCTGGATCTGCGGAGGCAGGTCGCCGGCCGGGCGCACGAACGTCGAGAACGAGCCGAGAGGATGCCCGCCGCGGCTTTTTGCCGCCCCGATCTCCACGATCTCGCACGTCTTGGGGGAGCCGCCTGTCGTCTCGAGGTCGACGGCGCAGAACGTCACCTCGTGCAGGGGCGCCTGCAGGTCGTCGAAGCTCTTTTGCCTCGGCGCGGCCAGGGGGCGCCTCGCGGTTGCCGCACGCATCCGGCGAGGGTAGCGAACATGTGTTCGCAGGACAAGGAACCTCGCGGGGTGGCGTAGTATCGCCCGCGACTACGACAGGAGACGCGGTTTGGACGCGCTGAAGGTGTGGCTGGACTTTCTGTGACCGTTCGCCAGGATCGCAGCGGTCTGGCTGCGACGGGTTGAGTCCGAAGGGGTGCTCAAGACGCCTATCGAGTGGAAGGCGTTCTCCCTGGAGCACGTCAATCTGCCGGACGACGGCGACCCCGACGAGCTGTGGGCCACTGCGGCCGAGCGCGTCGGACTCCTGCCGCTGGCGGCATTCACGTGGGCCCGGGCCCGTGAGGACGACTCTCTGAGGAAGGTGCAGCAGGCGATCTTCGAGGCTCGCCACGTAGGCCGCGAAAAGGTCGGTTCGCCGGACGTCCTGGAGCGGGTGCTCTCCTCGGCGGGCGTGGACGGTCCGGCCGTCGTGTCGGAGCTGACGTCGGACCGCCGGTGGCTGGACGAGGCTCGGGCCGATCACGAGGAGGCGGTGAGCCTGGGGATCTTCGGGGTGCCGACGCTTTTGTTCCCGGGGTGCGGCGCGATGTTCGTCCGGCTCACGGCGATTCCGGAAGGCGACGACGTCGCCAGAGTCTTCGAGCGGGTGCGGCAGGCCTGCGCCGACCCGCTGGTGGACGAGTTGAAGAGGCCGAAGCCCAAATGACCGAGGAGCAACCGGTGGTGGGGGAGCCGGGGGCCGTCAGGTACAGGTGCTCGCTGTGCGGCAACCTGACGCGCTTTGACGTGGTGGAGTCCAGGCGGACGCGGTCGTTCTACCACTTCACGATCGGGGGCCTGCTGAGGGTGGAGTCCGAGGAGGTCCTGGACCGCACCGTGGAAGAGGTCCTGTGCCGCTGGTGTGGGACGTCGTCGGGCGTCGAGCAGGTGGCAGCCCTGGAATCGGAGGCCTGACCCCGGCTCCATTCCCTGCTTCACGCGCTCCCCTAGTCAGTGGAGAGGGATGTCGCTCCCGCGACGACGCCCGCCTAGTGAGGTGGCTTGTCGTACCCCGCTCCTACCATGCGTACACGTGTTCGTGGTGGGACGAACGAGATTTCGTGGTGGGAGGAACGAGATGCTGATCGATTGCAGCGACTGCCAGATGCAGCACACGTCGCACTGCCGCGACTGCATCGTGACCGCGCTGATCGAGCCGGGCTCGGAATGCGATGCGGTCGTGATCGACGCGGACGAAGAACGCGCGCTGCGTGAGATGGCGCGCCAAGGGCTGGTTCCGGAGATCAGGATGAGGCGCCGACCGCACTCGGCCTGACAGCTCAAGGGTAAGGACGCTGGGGCACCCCAGTGTCAACTTATGTCCCTAGAGGACGCCTCGGCTCAAGCGTAAGCACGCTGGGGCACCCCAGTGTCAACTTATGTCTCTAGAGCGAGCCTCGGGTCGAGGGACAGAACGCTGGGGCACCCGAGCGTCCTGACCTCGGAATGCCCACCATCTGATGGGATGTCTCTAGAGAAAGTCGTGGAAGAGCGCTCGGTAAACGGTCCAGGGGGAATCCGGGTGCTCCACCAGGTCCAACCGCAGGTTGACCCTCCAGTGCAACTGCTCTTCGTTGAGCAGGCGGAACCCCGCTTCCTGGACTACGTGTATTACACCTCGTTGCCAATCGGTCAGGGCGCCGCCAGGGTCGATTGCACCCGCCCGGAAGACCGACTCGTCGGAGGTGTACACGACGCCGCCGTGCCCGGACACCTGCGTCGTCAGTCTCTGCATGACGGCGTAAGGAGCCACCCAGGACAGCTCCACGCCGCACGCCTCCTCCGACGACCTCACCTGGAAGTAGGTGCTCCTCAATCCGCTTTCGAGATGGGCGCCGGCACACAGCTCAATCGCCCCGAAGGCCTCGAGCGACTTCATGACTTCGCGGTAGATGGGGTCGTCGATCTTCTTGTACACGTCTCGCCAAGAGGGCTTGTCCAGCGAACCCAGTGCTGCCTCCAAGTCGCGGTGGATCTGCTCAAGCGAAACGCTCACGGTCGGTCCTCCGGCTGGCGGCGGGCGTGGGTCCAGTCAGTCTTCCGCAGTTGCTGAGGCGCGGGTCTGTACGGCGACCTCATGAGTGGGTACTAGACGGGATGGACCGGGCAGGTTCGAGGTGGTCCTCCGGAAGGCGCTGCATGAGGCTCAGAATGGGTGCGCCCTCCTCGGGAGACCTGCTCCCGGCGGCATGGGCCGAGCGGGACTGGAGTGGCGCAGGGCAGTGCTGAAGGCCGTTGTGGACCAGGTGGTGGTGGTGAAGCCGGGGGGCGCAGGGGTTCTGCCGGAGTCGGTTGAGATCCCGTGGTCGGCTTATATTGCGGGGTCGCCTCGGGGGCCACAGCTTCTTCGAGCCCGCACAGTGTGCGACCGCGACAGCGAGTTCCGCAGCCAGCCCGCACTAGTGCTGCCCGGCATCACTAGTAGAACCTCATTGTCCTAACCGGGCGACGCGCACGTCGTCTTCTCACTTACTGGCCGAGCCAGGCTCCAGCTGTTCGGGCAGCTCTACCTCACCCATGGCGCCGAACCTAGCTCCAGCGAACATGAGGGCTGATACCGGATTTGCATCGGTATGCCAGTAGAAGGCTTCGTGCACTGAGTTGATGGCGTTCCAGGCACGCCGACGAACCGTCACATTGATGGTGGTGTCCTCATGAAAGACACAACGAGTGTGACCGAGGCCGGAAAGGCGTCGGTACTGCGTGCACGGCACCATCCTAAGAACGCCAGCCACGAGTTCAGGTCGTCTTCCGAAAACAGCAGTGAAGTCAAAAACATTGCATCAGGAGGATCCCTTCTCCATTCGATTGGGACACCAAATACGTCTAGTGCTGGAGGTTCCTCCCTTGGGCTACCCCCTCGGGGCCTGTTTATGAACGCCCCCCTGCACTGAGCACAGGACTGCTACTTGAAGTTCCGTCCCGTAAGGGCTTCCAGAGCCCCGTATGATCGTGAGTCAGCACTCTCTGTGGGCAGGTGTGGGCTAGCCTGCGCATAAAACGCCCCCCTCTTCGCTGTGACACTGTCCGGTTATCCTCCAGGGGAAGGGACACTCACCACTCCCCCAACACTCACCGAGCCCCCGATCGTGCGGCGGATCATCGAGATCGAATCCCGATGATTCAACCACCGAAGTGGTCCGGCTCGGACCCCAGGCGCCCGACCAGCACCACCCCGTTTGCCAGCACCTCGTCGAGGGTCAGGGTCGCTACCTCGTGGGTCCACCCCTTGCCGTCGCGAGTCAGGTACGTGAGGGCGGCAGTGTCATCGGCGAAGTCGACTCCGAGAACGAGCTCGCCAGCGAGGCACTCCAGCCGGAACAGGAAGACCGTGGTGAGCCAGCGACGAGAGAACGTGAGGAGGTGGACCCCGGATAGTCGGTCCACCGAAGCGACCTCGCCCACAGCAAATCTGAACCGCTTGATCGCGCGGGGACCGAGAGTCGAGCGGCATACGGACTTCGCACGCCCAACGACCAGTTCGGAGTCCGGATCCCTCGAGGACCGCAGAATTCCGTGCAGTGAGCCAAGCCTCCTCAGCACGGGATGCACGCGCGCCGGATCGACCTGCGGCTCTGCCCAGGCCTCTGTCATCGCGCGGGCGTACAGAGGCTGCGTGGGGGTGCGGCCGACCAAATCGAAGTGCTCGTAGGCGAGGAGTTGCCGCGGGCACTGCTGGACCGCCCAGGTCGCATACTCGCAAGTCGGGCTCGAGCCGCCGAGAGATTCGATGACAGCGTCGGCTTCCCCGTGCCGGGTCGGCGTGGGCTCACCCGCCCGCACCCGAACCGTGTGCGTTCCTCCGAAGCAGTCGACGGCCACGTCGAAGCCGGGTGGGGCTCCACCCACCGCGTCCCACTCAAGTCCGGCCCCCCCAAGGCCACGAGCGGGCCCGGGGCGACCACGGCGGTCGTCCCTGGGTGTCATCCCGCCGGGAATCCGATTTGGCCTGGCGTCATCTCCTCCATCTCCGGCCGGGCCCTGGCAGGACCAACGCGCCGCGTTGGGTCCACGTCAGAACCGGAGCAGCTCGAACATACCGGCCAGGATTCGTTCCAGCCGACCAGCTCCTGCGGCGAAGGATCTCCTCGAGCTCAGTCCGATCCTCGTCTTGGTCTGGGTGGAGCTGGCCTGTCGTGCGTCGATTGTAGGTCAGGCCACTGGCTAAACCGCACGCTCCCTTGGAAGTTCCTGGCGCCGGTACTGCTGGCTGGAGTTGTCGCCTCGGTGGCATGCTCCACCTCAACCAACTGCACAGCGGATGCGAGATTCGGAGTGCAGGCCCGGGTGTTGGATGACAGGAAAGGTCAGCCAGGCCTCAATGGAGCGACGGTCACCATCGCCGATGGTTCCTACCGCGAGGTCGTTACCGTGGGAGATTCGGGAGAACCCCGCATCCACGTCAGCGGCGGCTCCAGTACGCAGTTGAAGCCTGTCGTGCGTGAAGGCCTAACGGTCGGCGGCGCGAACGAACGACCGGGGCGATATCTGGTGACTGTGACCAAGCCCGGGTACAGGGAGTGGTCGCGGCGGGTGGTGGTCAAGGAGGAGCCGTCCGGCTGCCATGTTGAGACTAGGGAGCTCGAGGTGCGGTTGGAGCCATTGCCGTGAAGGCCACAGGACAGGGGACGGTCGAGCCTCGAACTGCTCGCCTGCTGGGCGAGCGCCTAACGCAGGAGCACTTCGCTCAGATGCACGTCCTGCACTCAGACCCCGAGTTCATGTTGCACCTCGGAGGCGTTCGCTCGCCGACCCAGACGCACGAGTATCTGGATCGGAACATCGCGGAATGGGACCACAACGGCTTCGGGGTGTGGATCCTGCGCGACCTCGAGTCTGGTGAGTTCGTCGGCCGAGGGGGGCTCCGCGTTCTTCGGCTTGAGGAGACGGACGAGGTCGAGATCGGCTGGGGCCTCCGTCCCGCATTCTGGGGCTTGGGGCTAGCAACCGAGTTCGCACACGAATGCTTGCGCATCGCGAGGGACGAACTCCAGACCCCGACGGTCGTAGCCACCACGTCCAAGCAGAACCATGCCTCCGAGCGCGTGGCGGAGCGACTCGGCATGGTGTTCGAGCGAGAGGTGGACCTGCAAGGCCTAGCGCTCAAATTGTTTCGAGTTCGCTTCGACGGCCCCTCCAACCCACGTCTGCAACGGGGACCGGTCGCTTCTCGACTCGATACCGCTGAAACGCAGGGCCCTTAGTGCGACGACCAGTCCTGCGCCCCCTGAAGGGTTCACTGATGGCGGTGTGGGTGGAGAAGGTGGGACGAGGGCAGTTCGCGACCCGACCGCAGGGGAGTACGCATGCGCTCGAAGTGGCCGAAGCTCACAAGCCACCCGAGGGCGGGTTTCTGCCGCTGCGCAGACTCCAAGTTCAGTCGATGAGCTACAGACGTAAACCGAACAGTGTCGTGACTCTATTTCGAGGTGAAGGTCCATCCTCAATACCTCTTCTACGGTCCGAGGGGGATGTGCGTGTGGTGAGAGTCGTGAGTGCCTCTTCCCACGGTCGTCTAGATCGTTACGAGACTGGTTCTCCGCCGTTGTCCCCCATGGCGATCTCCAGCATCGACTCGATGTGGGTCAACGCTTCGCGCGGCGTCGGGTTCCGGAAGCAGAGGTCCTTCAGCATCCTTCTCCCGGCGACAGGCTCCCTGTGCCCGGGCCACACGGGCAGGGACAACTCCGGCACCGTCAGCCGCTCCACCACGAGACTGCCCCCGTGGACCAAAGGGCTGACCTGGGTGTGCTGGTCGGTAGCGCCGCGTCCGGACAGCGCCACGAGCACCTCGTGCTCGTCGAACGGTTCCCTTGCCAGGCTCACGGCTGCGCACTCAAAGCCGGTGGAGGCGTAGCTGACGCCCAGCACCACCGCCTGCGGCCACTGCACGGGAACCTGAATCGCCTCCAAGACCCGCGTTTGGGGCGGGTCGCCCATGACGGACAGCAGGTAATTCACCCCGGCGTGGGGGCGGGAGGCGAGGTAGGTCCGCGCGGGACCGGATTCGACGTTGGCTCCGAGAGTTCGCCACAGGCCGTGTCCGAACGCGGACGTCGCTTGGGAGCCCGTCACCAGCTTGGCGGCCTCGGCGATGACGCTGTCGAGGTTGATCCTGACGATCGCCAGGTACTCCTCTTCCGAGATCTCCTGTCCGCGGCCGTAGTCGCGCCGGAAGCGGGCGATCCTGGCGTCGCGCAGGGCCCGGTGGGAGTCCGGATCCTCCATCGCCGACGTCAGGTAGGCGAGGGTTGGGGGTGAGGTCACCAAGGCGTCCGGAAGCTTACCGGCCACGTCAGGCGGAGAATGCATCTAGGCGAATAACGCGCGCCGTTGTCAGCCGTTGGACTCGCCCCGCGCGGCCTCCGCGCCACATCCTTTCACCTGCGCATGGACCCGGCTATGCTTTGGCCCGTTTGGCCCGGGTCACGGAGCGGGCCGTGGCCACGTACATCGGGACGCCATGATCCGTCTGCACCTCGTGGGTTTCACCCCCGACCTCAAGGGCCTCGTGTTCAGCGGACGACGGGGGGGCAAAACCGGTACCTACTGGGTGCCGGTCAACGACGCGTTCATGCGCGCGCTGGACCAGCTCGAGACCGCCCGCCGGGAAGCCGCGGGCACCGCCCCCAAGAAGGGATCTGCCAAGGCCGCGCCGGCAGCCGCGCCGGGCGGAGGGCGCCAGGCCCCAGCCGAAGCCGCCGTGGCCGAGGTGCTCGAGCTGTTGCCGAAGCGCCAGCTGCGGGCGCTTCGTGAGGCCGCGGCCACCGCGGAGAGATCGCAGAGCAGGCTGACGCCCAAGGACATCCAGCAGATGCTCCGCGAAGGACGCACCGTCAAGGAGGTCGCAGCGCAGGCGGGGGTCGAGGAGGCCTGGGTCGAGCGGTTCGAGGGCCCGGTCCTGCACGAGATGGCCGGCATGATCCAGATGACCCGGGACGGCTACCAGACCCGGCCCCGGCTCGGACGCTCCGGACTGTCCGTCGGCCGCGCCATTCAGAGGAACCTCATCGACCGCAAAGCCACCTCCCAGACCATGTCGGAGCTCGAGGATGGGTGGGAGGCGCGCCGGACGAACACCCGCGCCTGGCGGGTCCGCCTCAGGTTCACCCACCGCGGCAAGCGCCGCTTGGCCGAGTGGGAGCTGCTGCGCGAGGCGGGGACCGTCCGGCCGCGCAACCAGCTGGCTCGCGAGCTCGGGTGGTGGGCGCCGGACGTGACCAACACCGTCAGCCTCGAGGACGCCGGAGAGGAAGGCGCCGAAGGGGACGTCGCCGCGGCCGATCAGCCGCAGCAGTCCGAACAGACGTCGCGCAGCCCCCGACAGAAGACCGCCAAAACCTCCAGGTCACCCAGGTCGCGGAAGGCAGCCAAGACCCGCAAGCCGGCGCCGAGATCGCGAAAGGCTGCTGCGTCGCGAGCCAAGCCGGTCCGGAAGACTGCGTCTTCGAAGAGCAAGGCCTCCACGTCGAAGAAGAAGCCGAAGGCGGCCTCCTCCAAGAGAGCCACGACTGCGAAGAAGTCGTCGTCGAAGTCCGCCGCAAAGACGAGAAAGACTTCCAAGACTGGGGCGCGGAAGACGTCCGCCTCGAAGCCGGCTGCGAAGTCGCGCCGCTCGGCCCCCGCGAGGAAGTCCCGCTCGTCTCGTTGAGCGTCGTCCTGGTCCCGATCGACGGGTCCGAGGCGTCCGAGCGCGCGCTGGCCAGGGGGGCCGAGGCCGCCCGGGAGCTGGGGCTGCCCGTGCTGGTGCTCCAGGTCGTGCCGACGGCGCTGTCCAGCGACGTGTCCGGCCTGGACGCCACGAGCGACGACGCGGAGTACGAGTTCGCGCGTGGGTGCGTTGACAAAGGGCTGGAAATCCTGCGCAACCTCGGCGCATCGGGTGAGGGAATGGTGAT
>DATLNZ010000097.1 GCA_035536535.1 Actinomycetota bacterium
GTCGTCGTCTTCACGCAGACGTCGGTCGATCTGCCGGAAGGCGTCAAGAACCCCCGTAACGGCCAGGACAACCTCGCCAACCCGACGTTGGACTCCCGTGGTTTCGGATGCACACTGTCCCCCGACTTCGAGGCCAACACGTCGTTCATCTACCCGGGGTCCACGATCATCGCGTCGCGCAACCTCGCCGGTGCCGCGAGCACTTACTGCTTTGACGGATCTCTCATGGGGTTCAGGTGTGGTGGCGTCGTGGTCTACAGCGACATCGTCAACGGCAACGCCTACGAGAGCGAGGAGCTTGCGCTCGACCCGACCGCTTTGGGATGCACGCTTGCCTTCTTCGACGGCAGCCGTGGGGCGGGATCCGAGTACTGCACGCTCACGCACCTGCAGCCGTAAATCTCTGATCGAAGCCCAGACGAAGCCAGGGAGACAGGATGATCAAGCGTTTGGCAGTGGCAGTCGCAGCTGCGGGTCTGCTGGTGGCTCTGACTCCGTTGGCGGCTCCCGTTCAGGCCGCCCAGTGCGAGAAGGACGTCGTGGTGTTCACCCAGTACGGCACCAAGTTGCCGGACGGGGTGACCCACCCGACGAACGGCAGTGACCACCTCGGCAATCCCACCACCGATCCCAACTCCGTCGGGTGCACCGCTTCTCCTGACGCCGAGTTCAACACCAGCTTTCTGTTTCCCGGCGCGACCATAATTCAGTCGCGTTACACCGCGGGTGGGGCAGGCAGCTACCTGTTCGACGGACCGGCCTTCGGTCACTCGGGCACGGCATCGGTCGTGGTGGACATCGCACTAGGGACGTTCACGCAGAGTCCCAAGCTTGCGCTGAGCCCGGCCGCTCTCGGCTGCACGACCGCGTCGTTCGACGGACGGGGCCACGCCGAGTACTGCACGCTCACGTCGCTGCAGCCGTAGTTCATTCAAGGAAGTCGGAGCAACGAAAGGAGAGTCAGCAATATGAAGCGCAGACTGATGCTCGCAGTGCTCGCGGCGGCCCTCGTCGCCGGACTCACCCCCCTGATGGGATCGCCCGCACAGGCCCAGCCCTGTGGCAGCGCCCGTGAGGTGGCAGTTTTCACGCAGTACGGGACCCACCTGCCGGAAGGCATGAGGGACCCCGTCTACAACCGCGACAGCGTCGCCAACCCGACGATCGACTACAACTTCTTCGGGTGCCTTGGCGACCCCGACGTGAACTTCAACTCGCAGTTCATCCTGCCCGGCCAGAACCTGATCTCCTCCAGGTGGCTGCCCGGCGGAGGCGTGAGCACGTACCTGTTCGACGGAATCCTGAATGCATCCGGCCCCGTCGTCCAGACGGTCGACGCGACGCTGGCCCCTGTCACCCAGAGCCCGAGGCTCTCCCTGAACCCCGCGGCCCTTGGCTGTGTCGGGGCCAGCTTCGACGGAGGTCGTGGACGCATCGAGTACTGCACGCTTTCGAACTGGACGCCTTAACCCAGGTCACTCAAAACGGGGCCCCCATCGGGGGCCCCGTTTTTTCTTGCAAGCGAGTGCTACAGGCGCCAGCCGCCTCCCACCTCCAGGACGGCCCCCGTCAGGTAGTCGGCGTCCGGACGCACCAGAAAGGCGACGGCCTCGGCGATGTCCTGGGCGGAGCCGACTCGTCCGGTGGGGGTGTGCTTCACGGGTCCGATGGCAAAGGCCTCCTGGCGCGTGGCGGCGTTGTCCGACACGATCCCCGGCGCTATGCAGTTGACGGTGATCCCCTCCGGCCCCAGCTCCCGTGCCAGGGCCCGCGTCATGGCCACGACGGCGGCTTTGGCGGAGGCGTAGGCGACGAACTGCGTCTGGCGGACGGGGAACTCGGCCCCCGCGGCGGAGAAGGTGACGATCCGGCCGAAGCCCTTGGCCCGCATGTGCGGGTAGGCGGCCCGGATGCAGAGGAACATCGTGTCTGAGTTCTGCGCGAACTGCCAGCGCCACTCGTCCACCGTCGTCTCCTCAAAGGACTTGCGCAGAAAGCCGCCCACGTTGCAGACGAGGATGTCCACGGCCCCGAAGGCATCCACGGTCCGGGCCACCAGCGAATCGGCTCCCTCGGCGGTGGTGAGGTCGGCCTGAAACGACTCGGCCGTGCCGCCGGCGGAGCGGATCTCCTCGACCAGGGACGCCGCCAGGTCGACGGAGCGGATGTAGTTGACGGCCACCGACGCCCCCAGGGAGGCGAGGTGGGCGGCGGTCCCGCGCCCCATGCCCCGGGACGACCCGGTGACTATCGCGACCCGGCCCGAGAGCGGACCGTCAGCGGGCAACGGCCGACAGCTCCGTCCGGACCTCGCGGGTCCCCTGGACGATCGCCCGCATCTTGGCCTGCGCCTCCTCCACCGTCCGGGTCTTGAGCCCGCAGTCGGGGTCGACCCACAGGTTCTCCGCCGGCATCGACTGAAGGGCCATCCGCACGCGTTCGGCCACCTGCTCGGCGGTTTCCACGACGTGGGAGTGGATGTCCACGACGCCGAAGGACAGGTCCTTGCCGAAGCCGTGGCGGTGGAACGTCTCGACGAGGTCGAACCCGGAGTTGGCCATCTCCAGGTCGAAGTTGTCCACCGGCATCTCCAGCATCCCGGGGAACACCGTCTCAAAGGCGCCGAAGCAGGCGTGCGTGAGGAAGTAGGCGTCCAGGCCCTCGGTCGTGACCCGCATGCACTCGATGGCCACGTCGAGCTCGCCGGCCCGCACCGACAGCGCGGGCTCGTCTATCTGGATGATCCTGCAGCCGGCTTCGATCAGCGCCTCGACCTCCTTGCGAAGCTCCCTTGAGAAGGCCAGCGCCGCCTCGCGGCGGTCGGGGTAGTGCTCGTTGAACGACCAGTCCATGACCGTGTAGCCGCCGGTGAGCATCCCCTTCACGGGAGCCTCGGTGAGCGACTGGGCGTAGCGCCACCAGTCCACCGTCATCGGCTGTTTCCACCCGATCTCGGACGTGATGATCGGCTTGCGGTAAAAGCGGTTGCCGTAGGACCTCACCAGGCCCCCGCGCTCGAACCCGTCCATCTCCTCGGCGAAAAAGGCCACCATGTCGCCGCGGTACATCTCGCCGTCCACGGGGACGTCCACCCCGATCTCGTTCTGGAAGCCCATCCACATCGCCGTCGCTTCCTGCTCGAGCCGGCGAAGCTCGGCGTGGTCGATCTCTCCGCGCGCGTGGGCGGTGCGGGCCCGTGTCAGCTCAACGGGCTTGGGATAGCTGCCCACGGCCGTGGTGGGCAGCAGGGGGAGGTTGATCCCGAGCGCCTCGAGCTTCCTGCGGCCGTTCACGCGCCCACCTTCGTCACCGATTCGGCGATCTCGCGCATCCGGACCAGCTTGCGCCGCGCGCGGTCGCGCGGCAGGTACTCCAGAGAGCAGGACGGCTGGAGGTGAAGTTCCTCGACCCCCCGCGAGTCCAGTGCCTCGGCGACCCGGTCCACGATCCCGGCGACGCTCGTGCCGTCCAGCGCCGTGTTGCGGCCGTCCACCGCTCCCAGCGCCAGGGGACGGTCCGAGCCCTGGCGCTCGATCTCGGCTACCAGTCCGGGGCCGTACTGGAGGTCCAGGGCGAGCATGTCCACGGGCATGTCCAGCAGCGTGCGGTAAAGGTCGGTCGCGTCGCCGAAGTAGGTGGCGAGGCTCACGCGCAGGGGTCCCTTCCGGTCTGTGGCCACCTGCAGGGCCTTGTTCACCAGAGCGGCGTCCTCTGGATGCCGCAGCAGCTCGGGCTCATCGATCTGGGCGAGGGTCGCGCCGGCACGTCCGAGCTCGTGCAGCTCGTCGCCGACGAGCTCCGCCAGGGCCATGGTCAACGCGGCGACGTCCGAATAGTGGTCGGTGCGCACGATCGAGTAGCGGGCGAGCGTGTAGGGGCCCGTCAGCACCGGTTTGACCGGCCTGGACGACACCGTGGTGGCCCAGGTGTAGTCGGCGGTGAGGTCAAACCGTCCGGACAGGGGGCCGAGGATCTCCGGCTGGCGGATGTAGGTGTTGGTGTCGAAAAAGCGCAGCAGCCCGTTGATCCCGACGCCGTCCAAACGCGAGGCGGGGTGGGAGATCAGGTCGTACCAGTGGACCTGCCCGTCGGTCACCAGGTCGCAGCCGGCCTCCGCCTGCTCGGCGATCACCTCCGCCGCGTAGTCGCGGGCCGTCTCCACGTAGCCCTCGGTCGAAACGTCCCCGGTCTCCCTTCGGGCGTAGGCCCGCCGCAGCCGCTGCGACTCGGGCGTTTCGCCCACCCGGGGGTAGGCGGAGTGGTTGGCGCAGATCAGACGCACGCGGGGGGCCCTTTCGACGGTGCCGGGGGCCCAAAACTACCAGCCCCGGCCCGGGAGCCTCAAAGGGGCAGGATCGAACGCCTTGGCGGCGAACCCCTGTCCGGAAAGATCCCGACGCAGCAGGAGGAACACTGAACCGCTCACGGACAACCCGATTTCTTGCCGCAGCCGCCGTCGCGACGCTGATGGCTCTACTGCCCGGCACCCCGGCACAGGCCGCGGGCACTCCGGCCCCGGACGACTGCCGGAACCTGATGGCCCGGCCGGGCAGGATCTTGATCACGGCGGACCATGAGGGGTCGCTGGCCCCGTGTCAGGGGATCCGTCCCGGGGGCGCGCTGATCCTTCAGGCAGGTCCCTTCGACTTCGTCTACTGCTCGATGGCGTTCATCGTCACCGACGGCACCGACCTGTATGTCTCCACCGCGGGGCATTGCGTCGAGGACAGCCTCGACGTGCCGTCGCTCGGCGAGCGCGTAGCCGCCCACGGAGTCGGCCAGTTCGGGACCGTCGTGCACCAATGGTGCGAGGGACAGGCGGCCAATGGCGGCTGCGGCGCGGGTACCGACTTCGGGCTGATCCGCATCGACGCCGACAAGCGCTCGTTCGTCAGCGCCTCCATGTGCCACTGGGGGGCGCCGTCGGGCATGTTCACCGCTCATGACGACAACCTGCGCGAGATCCGCCACTTCGGCTGGGGAGCCGGACTCGGCGGCGCCGATGTCGGCGTGCGCTCGGGCGATGTCCTTGTCCAGCCGGGAAACCCCGCCACTCAGGCCCGGAAGGGAGTCGGCTTCATCTTCAGCGAGCCTGACTTCGCCGTCGCGGAGACCGCCGCCATCTCCGGCGACTCCGGCAGCGGGGTGCTGGTGACCGAGCTGCCGACGGTCCCCGGTCTCGAGCAGCCCCAGGCGAAGGCGCTCGGGGTGATGACCCATATCAGCGCGGGAGGCCTAGCCTTCATTCAGCGCATGGACCTCAGCCTGGCCCGTGCCGGCACAGAGATGGGCAGGAGCTTCAACGTTGTGACGGGGTAGCGACCCGGTTCCGGGGGCTTGCTGCAGAGCAGCACGCCCCCGGCGCCGGGGCCTTCAGCGTCGGCGGCGAATGAGCCCGAACATGCCCCACACCGCGAGGCCGATGAGGCCGAGCGGGATCAGCAGGCCCAGCGACACGATCAGGCCCTGGAAGATCGTCATCGCGATCCGCCGCGCCACGTCGAACGCGTCGCCGAGGCCGTCCTCGTCGTCCGGCCGGTCGGGGGCTGCGTCCGGCTCGTAGATCGAGGCCTGGATGGTGGCCATGTCCACCTGGCCCTGCAGGTGCTGCTTCTGCGCCTGCAGCGACTCGATCTCCTGGCGGACGGAGTCCAGACGCGAGCGGACCTGGATCGTGTCCGACACGCTGCGGGCCTGCTTCAGCAGTTCCAGCAGCTGGGCCTCCTGGGCCTGCGCCGCCCTGATCCGGGCGTCGAGGTCGACCAGGCCCCCGGACACGTCGTTGCCGCTGCTCGTGTGCCGCAGCATGGTGCCGAGGGCCCGGAAGTCGGTGACGGCCGCGTCCAGCTTGTCCGCCGGCACCCGCGCGGTGAGCGTTCCCCGCGCCAGCCGGTTGCGGAGGGACTCGGTGGAGGAGTTCGTCACGAACCCGCCGTGCTTGGACGCGATGCCGTTTGCCTTTGACCAGGCCGACGTGAACCTGCCCTTTCGGACCCGGACTTCCAGTTCCGCGTTGCGAATGACCTTGGGCGGGAACGTGCCGGGTTGTCCGGGGCCGATGGGAGGCATGATCCGGCTGGCCGTGTCGTCGGTCTGGCCGGAAGTGTCCGGGGCAGGCGCACCCATCGCCCCGCCCGACTGGCTGCTGCTCCGTGCGGCGTCCGGCTCGATGGCCGGCTCGGGCTGGGACTGAACCGGGGCCCCCTTTTCGTCCCGTCCGGCTCCGGCCGCCGGTGCGCCCCGACGAAGATCCTCGGTCCCCGCGGACGAGCCTGGGACCAGCGCCGGACGCGAATCAGAGCCGTATCTCGCCGGCCCCGTCGTCAGACCTGTTCCGATGACGAACAGGACCAGCACGGTGACCGCGGCTGCGGACGCGTAGGCGAGCTTCGGGAACCCGCCGTGGCGGCCCCCGATCGACCTCGCGTCGCGCCATGCGCGCACACGGTCGGTCAGAGCCGGAGGCTCCGCCGTGCGGGCGGCCTCCATCGTCCTGGCTCCCAGACCGTCCGGGACCCGGACGTTTTCCGCCCGGTCGTTGAGCTCGTGGCGGATCTGAGCCTCGATGTCTTCGTGCGTCATGTCATCACCTCTCGTCATCCGGCGGCGGCCGCGATCGCCTCGTCGGAGGCCAGCCGTTGGCGCGCGTCGTGCAGGCGGGACTTCACCGTGCCGGGACGGACGGCAAGAGCACGCGCGATGTCCGCCTCGGACATGTCGAGGTAGTAGCGCAGGATCACGGGGACCCTGAGCCGGTCCGGGAGCCGGTCCAGCGCCTGGCCGACGGCCGAGCGGCGGGTGGTGGCCTCCTCGAACGAGACGTCGGACCCGAGGTCGGGCACGGCGAGCCGGGACATGGCGCGGACCTTGCGCCGCTGCGACCTCAGCTCGTTGAGCGCCGTGTTCACCGCGATCCGGTAGAGCCATCCGCGGATGTCCTCACCGGGCCGCAGCCTGCCGAGCGACCTGGAGGCCCTGATAAACGACTCCTGTGCCACGTCCTCGGCCCCCTCTGCGTTGCGCAGGATCAGGTACGCCGCCTTGTAGACCAGCGGCTGGTACGTCTCGACCCATCGTTCGAGCATTTCCATCGCCATGTCCGTCTCTGCTCGCATCGGCTTCCTTACTCGTTCAACACCGCAGGGCGCCGGAACGTTCGCGACTCCGCCGGTGGCGTCGCGCGCAGCGTGTACAGTCGTGTCCACCGCTCCCTTGCCAGGCGAAGGGAGGATGAGGAGGAGAGCCCGCCGCCGAAGGTCACGGCATCCGCGCCCCGCCCGTCGAGCTCGTCCAGCTGGGTTTCTCCAACCACTTTCGCGAAAGGAGCTTTGCCATGGCCGACATCATCGACGGAAAGAAGATCGCCGCGGAGATTCGCGAGGAAGTCCGGGTCCGGGCCGCGGACGTGGCCGCCAAGGGGGTTCGTCCCGCTCTCGCCGCGGTCCTGGTGGGAGACGACCCGGCGTCGGAGTCCTACGTCCGCGGAAAGCGAAAGGCGGCCGAGGAGGCCGGTATCGCCAGCGAGCTGCATCGGATGCCGTCCAGCACGCACGCGGCAGAGCTGGCGGCCCTGCTGGACAAGCTCAACGCCGATCCCGGCGTCCACGGCATCCTGCTGCAGCTCCCCCTGCCCAAGCACCTGGACGCCGACGAGTTCCTCGTCCGGCTGGCGGTTGCCAAGGACGTGGACGGCCTGCACCCGTCCAGCCTGGGCCTCCTGGCGCAGGGGCGGCCGAGGTTCGTCCCCTGCACGCCTGCGGGGGTCCAGCAGTTGCTCGTCCGCTCCGGCATCGAGGTGGCCGGGTCGCATGTGGTGGTCGTCGGACGCAGCGTGCTGGTGGGGCGTCCGCTCTCGATTTTGCTGTCGAACAAAGCGGATGGTGCCAATGCCACGGTCACCCTGTGCCACACGAGCACACGCGACCTGGCCCGGTTCACGCGGGAGGCCGACATCCTCGTGGTGGCGGCCGGACAGCCCCGTGCGATCGGTGCGGACCACGTCTCGGAGGGCTGCGTGGTCATAGACGTCGGGATCAACCGCGGGGACGACGGCAAGCTCGTCGGCGACGTGGACTTCGAGCCCGTCGCCGCAAAGGCGCGCGCGATCACCCCCGTTCCGGGCGGAGTTGGACCGATGACCGTCGCGATGCTGCTGGCCAACACCGTCACGGCCGCTGAGAGGGCAGTCTCGACGGCGTAGCGGCCTTCAGTCGCTGCCGCCGGAAGCGAGGCTGGGCGCACCGTGCCCGGGCCCGGGAACCGAGCCCTGGGCGTCGCGCTGGTAGAGTGCCGCCACCCAGCCTCCGCCTACCGCCTTTTCGCCGACGAAGTCGAATCCCGACTCGGAGTAGTAACGCTTCAGCCCATCGACGCGGGCTGAACAGTCGAGACGGAGCCATCGACGGCCCTTGTCCCGGATGCGGGCCTCCGCCCACTCCAGCATCCGCGGCACCAGGTTCGTGCCGGCGTAGGCCCGGCGGACGGCCAGTCGCAGGACGTAGCCCGCGTTTTCCGCATCCGCGTCGTCCCACACGTTGGGGTCGGTCCAGCACAGCCGCATCGTGGCCGCGGGATCGCCGTCCACCCTGGCTACATAGGTCTCGCCGCGGGTCACGCTGTCGCGGACGCTGTCGCCGAACGTCCCCGGTCCCCAGATGTCCACTCCCCGCGAGTTCATCCACTCCGCGGCCTCGTCCAGGATCGACAGGACGACGGGGACGTCGTCCTCGCCCGCCTGCTCGATGCTCGCCCCCGGGACCGCCCCCCGCGGCCTGCGGTGCAGCGCGAACAGGTTGAGGCTCTCGGGCGACCTGCACGCCGGCTGCATGAACCCGGCCGCCGCGGCGGCGAACAGCGACACCATGAGCAGCATCCCGAGAAAGCCGGTGAAAAGGTTCGTCGGCTGCACCTGCAGGACGATCGCCCAGACGAAGATCGCCAGCACGGACAGGAACACGTTCACCGAGACCCTGGTGGTAACGGCCCGCCGGGCCTCCCCGCGGATGGGTCCCTCCAGGCGGCGGGTCCTGGCGACGCCGGCGCCCGTCGTCAGCCAACGGACCGCCACCCAGGCGGACAGCAGAGCCGCGGCCGTGCGTGCGATCAGAGGCCGAGGCCCTCCACGCGCTCGCGGACGATTCCCGCGGCCGCGTGCAGTTCGGCGAGTTCGGCCTCATCGAGGTCCCACTCCTCGATCTCGATGACGCCGCCGCGCCCGAGCTTCGCCGGGACGCCGAGGAAGATGTCCGACAGGCCGTACTGCCCGGTCACCCACGCGCACACGGGCATCGACGCCTTGGTGTCCTTGAGAACGGCCTCGACCATCGCCACCGTGCCGCTGGAGGGCGCGAAATAGGCGCTTCCCTTTTTGAGCAGGCCTACTATCTCGGCCCCCCCGTCGCGGGTGCGCTCGGAGATGGAGTCCAGGGTCTGCTTGTCCAGAAGCTCGGAGACCGGTCGCCCTTTGACGGTGGCCAGGCGGGGCAGCGCCACCATGATCTCCCCGTGGGAGCCCAGGGTCGCAGCCTCGACGTCGCCCGGCCTGCATCCGACGGCCTCGGCGATGAAGTAGCGGAAGCGGGCGGAGTCGAGCATCCCCGCCTGCCCCATCACGCGCGGCTTGTCGAACCCGGAGACGGACGCCGCCACGTGCACCATCTCGTCCAGAGGGTTGGTCACGACCATCAGCACGGCCTCCGGCGACCGGGGCGCCACCTCTCGCACCACCTGGCTGATGATCTGGGTGTTCTTGCCGATCAGGTCGGCGCGGGACATTCCCGGCTGACGGGCCAGACCGGCGGTGATTACCACCACGTCAGATCCCTCGGTCGCGGCGTAGTCGTTCGCCCCGACGATGCTGGACGAGAAACCTTCGATGGGGGCCGACTGCATCATGTCCAGCGCAAGGCCCTGCGGAAGTCCCTCGACGATGTCCGTCAGGACGACGTCCGCCAGGTCGCGCTGCAGGATCCGGTGGGCGACCATCTTCCCTACGAAACCGGCTCCCACGACGGTTACCTTCATTCAGAACCTCCCTTTGGGGCCTCGGAGCCTCCAAGCATATGCACGGGTGTCCGGACCCGCCGCGCCCGGAACGGCCCCGAACGGCCCATACTTGCTGTCAGTCGCCCCGTTCGCGGGTGATTCCCCGGTCGCATGGGGGAGCGGTAGGCGCGGGAGTGGCTGTGACAGAACAGGTAGCCGGACCATCCGCCGCGGACGCCCGCCGGAACCTCGTCGAGCAGGCGGCGCACGTCGGCAGCTGGGAGTGGGACATCCGCTCGGGCATTGTCTTGTGGTCCGACGAGTTGTTCCGCCTCTACGGCCTGCGGCCCGGCGAGGTAGTTCCCAGCTTCGAGGAGTTCCTCGCGCGGGTTGATCCGGAGGACAGACCCAACGTGCAGAGCACGGTTGAGCGCGCCCTGTCGGACGCACGGCCGTTCTGGTTCACCCACCGGCTCCGAAGGCCCGACGGCGATATCCGCCTTCTGCGCTGCAGCGGAAGCGTATCGGTCGACGGTTCGGGTGCGCCCGTGCAAATGGCGGGAACGGCCCAGGACATGTCCCGCGAGGCAAAGGCCGAGGAGGCTCTCGCCACCGAGACCGGCTGGGTCAAGCTGCTGGGGGACGTGGCCGTGGCTTCCAACGAAGCGTCCTCCGTCGAGGAAGCAATGCAGACGGCGCTCAACCTCATCTGCCACAGCCAGCAATGGCCCATCGGCCACGTGTGCATGGCGGACCGCTCAGGCCGCGTCGTCCCCACATCCATCTGGCACCTCGCCGACCCGGATAGGTTCCGTGAATTCCGCGAAGCCAGCGAAAAGATGGAGTTCCTCAGCGGAGCCGGACTCCCCGGGCGGGTGGTGTCAAGCGGCAAGGCAGCGTGGATAGAGGACGTCCAGAGAGATCACGACTTTCCGCGAGCGGACGCCGCGGCGCTGTCGGGAATCCGAACCGGCGTAGCGGTTCCCGTGATGGTGGGCCGGGACGTTGGTGCGGTCCTGGAATTCTTCTCAGAGCGGCGGCAGGTGTCGAGCCCACAGCTGCTCGACCTGCTGTCCAAGGTGGGTGCTCAGTTGGGACGGGTGCTCGAGCGCGACCGGGGCCTGTCCGCCCTCCGGGAGGCCGAGGGCAAGATCAGAGCCGTGGTGGACTCAGCCTCCGATGCCTTCGTCAGTACCGACTCCCTAGGGACGGTCACGGACTGGAACAGCAGCGCCGCCGAGCTTTTCGGGTGGTCGCGGGAGGAGATCCTGGGTCTGAGCCTCGGCTCAACCATCGTTCCACACGCCTATCGGGAGGCTCACCGGGCGGGTATGGAGCGGTTCATCCGCACCGGAGAGGCCCGGGTGCTGGGCCAGCGGCTCGAGCTGTCGGCGCTGAACAAGGCTGGACATGAGTTCCCAGTGGAGTTTTCGATCTGGGCGGTGCGCCACGATGACGGATACCGGTTCCACTCGTTCATCCGCGACATTAGCCAGCGCAAGCGGGCCGAGCGTGAGGCGCTTTCTGCCTTTGAGCGCGAGCAGCAGATGGTCGTCGAGCTGAGGGAACTGGACAAGACGAAGTCCGACTTCGTGTCGTCGATCTCGCACGAGCTTCGCACGCCTCTGACCAGCATCATCGGATATCTGGCGCTGGTGGCCGAAGACCCGGAGCTTCCGTCCCAACTCGCCGAGCACCTGCACACCGTCAAACGCAACGCCAAGCGCCTTCAGTCGCTGATCGAGGACATCCTCACGATCTCCCGGATCGAGCACGGAGGCACGGAGCTCAACGTAGAGCCCGTGCGTGTCGAGGGGCTGGTCGAGTCCGCACTGTCGGTTTTGCGGCCGTCTCTCGAGGGACGGGATCTGAGTGTCGATGTCGAGGTCGATCCCGACGTGGGCAAGGTCCTGGCCGATCCGGGCCAGGTCGAGAGGGTGCTGCTGAACCTCCTGGGCAACGCAGTCAAGTTCACCCCCGACGGCGGGTCCATCAAGGTCGAGGTGCGGCAGGGCGCCTCTGAGGCCTCCGTGACTGTGGCCGACACCGGCGTAGGTGTGCCCGTGGACGAGCAGCCGAACCTGTTCGGCCGCTTTTTCAGGTCCTCGACGTCCCAGAAGATGGCCATAGGCGGGACGGGGCTGGGGCTGGCGATCTCCAAGGAGATAATCCAGCGTCACGGTGGGACCATCTCCCTTCAATCGACTCCAGGGGAGGGAACGACTGTATGTTTCACCCTGCCGCAGCCCCGGGAGTCCGTGCAGCAGACGCAGGCTCAGGGAACCGCTGCGGCGCAGGGGGATTGATCGATGGCCAAGGTCCTAGTCGTGGACGACGACCCGGACGTCCTGAACCTCGTGACGACGCAGTTGCGCCAGGCGGGTCACCAGGTCAACGGCGTGGGTTCGCCGTCCGAAGCCCTGGACCTGATCGGATCCCGGGGAGCCCCCGACGTCGCTGTCCTGGACATCAACATGCCCGAGATGAACGGGCTGGAACTGCTGAAGGCGATCCGGGAGCGGCACGAGCCGAACCTGCCGGCCGTGTTCCTCAGCGCGAAGGTAACCCCGGAGGACATCGCCGCGGGCAAGGCCATGGGCGCTACCTACCTGACGAAGCCGT
>DATLNZ010000098.1 GCA_035536535.1 Actinomycetota bacterium
CTGGTGGACTGGGCTCTGCGGTTCCATCCGCTCGGCCCCCGGGACGTGGTCACGCAGATCTCCAGCCTCGGCTTTGACGCGTCGGTGTGGGAGCTGTGGCCGGCTCTGTGCGCCGGCGCCCACGTCAGGTTCGTCCCGGACGACGTCCGCGGCGACCCGCGGGCACTGTCGCGGTGGCTGGAGAGCGCGCAGCCGCGGCTTTCGTTCGCGTCGACGCCCGTCGTGGAGGCCATGATTTCCGACGGGGCGTGGCCGCGCGTGCCGGGGGCGATGTCCGCCGGCGGCGACCGCCTGACCCGGCGTCCTCCCGCGGGTGGTGGGCCCGTGCTCAACCTTTATGGCCCCACCGAGTGCACGTGCATCGCGACGGCGGCGACCGTCGAGTCGGAACCGGTCGAACGGCCCCCGGACATCGGCCGCCCGATCTCCAACATCCGGGTGCGCATCCTGGACTCCCGCCTCAACCGGGCCCCCGTCGGCGTGCCGGGGGAGTTGTGCATCGGCGGACCGGGTCTCGCCCGCGGCTACCTCGGCAGGCCCGGACTGACCGCCGAGCGGTTCGTTCCGGACCCGTTCTCCGGCGTCGGCGAAAGGCTGTACCGGACGGGCGATCTGGCGCGGTGGACGTCCGGGGGCCGCATCGAGTTCCTCGGCCGAGCCGACGAACAGGTCCAGGTCCGGGGACACCGCGTCGAGCCGGGGGAGGTCCGGGCGGCGTTGGAATCCCACCCCGAGATCCGGCAGGCCGTCGTCGTGCCGCGCGTGGCGGCCGGGACCACCACCCTGGCCGCCTACGTCGTCGGCCGCGGTGAAGCCATCGACGATGTGCGGGCTCACGCGTTGCGTGCGCTGCCGGAATGGATGATGCCGTCGTCGATCACGCCGCTCGACGAGTTGCCTCTGACCGCCAGCGGCAAGGTGGACCGCGATGCGCTGCCGGAGCCGCTCGCCGCGGCGCCGATGGAGCGCATCGAGCCGCGCACCGGCACGGAGCTCGCGGTGGCTCGGGTCTTCGCTGACGTCCTGGCGGTCCCCGTCCCCGGAGCGACCGACGACTTTTTCGCCCTCGGCGGGCACTCCCTGGCGGGGGCCCAGGTGATCTCGCGCATCCGCGACCGCCTAAGCGTGGAGCTGCCGCTGCGGTTTCTGTTCGAGGCCTCCACCGTCCAAGGGCTCTCGGCGCTGGTGGACGCGTCGGTTCGCACGACCGACCACCCCGTCGTCCCCGTCCCGCGCGACGGAGAGCTTCCGCTTTCGTTTCCGCAGTCGCGTCTGTGGATCATCGACCAGTTCGACCCGGGCTCCAGCGTCTACAACGTCTCCGTCGCGATCCGGCTGCGCGGCGACCTGCGCGCGGACTGTCTAGAGGCTGCGCTGGACGAGATCGTACGCCGGCACGAGGCGCTGCGCACGACGTTCGACACCGTCCGCGGCGCGGCCGTCCAGCGGATCGCCGAGTCGCTGCCCCTGCGCCTGAGGTCGCTGGACGTGTCGTACCTGGACGCGTCCGAGGTCGAGCAGGCGGCGCTGCGCGAGGCGGTCCTGGAGGCCGAGCGCCCCTTTGACCTGAGCCTCGGCCCCCTTCTGCGCGCGACGCTCGTCCGGCTGTCGGGCACCGACCACCTGCTGGTCCTGGCCATGCACCACATCGTTTCGGACGGCTGGTCCATGGGCGTGTTCGTCCGGGAGCTTTCCGGGCTGTACGAGGCGTTTATCGACGGACGTGCATCGCCGCTGGAGCCGCTGCAGGTCCAGTACGCCGACTACGCGGCCTGGCAGCGCGAGCGGCTGTCCGGGGATGTCCTTCGCGAGCACCTCGACTACTGGCGCCGCGCCCTGGAAGGCGTACCTGCATCCATCGACCTGCCTTCGGACCGCCCCCGCCCCCCGATCCAGACGTTCGACGGCGCCTCGATCGGCTTCGACATCCAGGGTGACGTGTCCGCTGCGGTCGACTCGCTAGCCCTGCGGACGGGCGCGACGCCGTTCATGGTCCTGGTCGCGGCGTACGCGACGATGCTCCACCGCATGGGGGCCGGCGACGAAATCGTCATCGGCTCACCCATCGCCGGACGCAACCGTGCGGAGGTCGAGCCGCTGATCGGCTTTTTCATCAACACCCTAGTGCTGCGCGTGGACCTGTCCGGGAACCCCACGTTCGAGGAGCTGATCGGACGCGTGAAGGAGATGGCCCTGGGAGCCTTCGCGCACCAGGACCTGCCCTTTGAAAAGCTCGTGGAGGAGCTCAAGCCCCCGCGGGACCTGTCCACGTCTCCTTTGTTCCAGGTGGTGTTCGCCCTGCAGAACGCGCCCCTTCCCGACCTGGACCTGCCCGGGCTGGAGGCCGACTTCGAGGAGGTGGAGCCGCCCAGCGCGAAGTTCGAACTGTCGATGGACCTTTCCCCGTCGCCGGACGGCTACGAGGGCGCGATCAACTTCAACACCACGATGTTCGACCGCGACACGATCCACCGGTTCGCCCGGCAGTACAAGGCGCTTCTGCAGTCCGTGGCCGTGACCCCGGCGGCGCGCGTGGCGGAGCTGGAGCTTCTTTCGGACGAAGACCGGCGGACGGTCGTGGAGTCCTTTAACGACACCTCCGCCCCCCGCGACGGTGAGCTTGCGCTTCACGAGCAGGTGGCATCGTTCGCGGCACTGGATCCCGGCGCCACTGCTCTTTTCTCCGGACGGGACCTCGAAGTGACCTACGGCGAGCTGGACCGCCGCGCCAACCGCCTGGCCCGCCTGCTTCTCGCCCGCGGAGCGCGTGTTGACTCGCCGGTCGGGGTCCTGCTGCCCCGGGGGGCGGACGTGGTCGTGGCGATGCTGGGCGTGATGAAGTCCGGGGCGGCGTACCTGCCGTTGGACCCGGCCTACCCGCGCCGCCGGCTGGACTACATGCTGGACGACGCGCGTCCTTCGCTGGTGGTGACGACTCCGCAGTTGCGCGAGCTAGTGCAGTCATCCGACGCGATCTGCCTGGACGACCCAGCCCTGGACGAGCAGCCGGACACCGCGCCTGACGTGGCCGTCCACCCGGACTCGCTCGCCTACGTCATCTACACGTCCGGCTCGACCGGACATCCCAAGGCCGTGATGGTCCCTCACTCGGGACTGATGAACCTGTCACGGGCGATGGCGGAGACGTTCGGACTCGGCAGCGGTGACCGCGTGCTCCAGTTCGCCCCCATCGGCTTCGACGCGTCGGTGTACGAGATGCTTCTGGCTCTTTCGTCCGGCGGCTCGCTGCGCGTGGGAACGGGGGAGCCGCTGATGCCGGGGCCCGACCTGCACCGGGTGCTGTCCCAGGACGGGGTGACGGTGGCGACTGTCGTGGCTTCGGCGCTGTCTGTCACACCGGCGGCGGATCTGCCGCACCTGCGCCTGGCCGGCACGGCCGGAGAGCCGTGCTCGCCCGAGCTGCTGTCGGCCTGGTCGCACGGCCGCCGGTTTTTCAACCTCTACGGGCCCACCGAGACGGCCATCTGGGCCACGGGGGCCGAGCTCCGCGTCGGCGACGAGCCGGTCACCGGACGGCCGATCCGCAATACCACCGTCTACGTGCTCGACTCCCGGATGCGCCCCGTCCCGGTCGGCACGCCCGGGGAGCTTTACATCGGGGGGGCCGGAGTCGCGCGCGGATACCTCGGCCGCTCTTCTCTGACCGCGGAGCGCTTCGTCCCGGACCCGTTCTCCAGGACCCCCGGCTCCCGCCTGTACCGCACCGGCGACCTCGGACGTCACCGCTCCAATGGCTCGATCGCGTTTCTGGGCCGCACCGACGAGCAGGTGAAGGTGCGCGGGCACCGCATCGAGCTGGGCGAGGTCGAGGCGGCGCTGTCCTCGCACCCGCAGGTGGTGCGGTGCGCCGTGGCAGCGAGGTCCGAAGGCGACGGGACTTCCAAGCTCGTCGGTTACGTGGTCGCTAGTCCGGACGACCCGCCGGGAGCGTCCGCGCTGCGCGCGCACATGGCGGACATCGTCCCGGAGTGGATGATCCCGTCGGTCTTCGTCCTGCTCGACGAGCTCCCGCTGAGCGCGCACGGCAAGGTGGACCGCAAGGCCTTGCCCGCGCCGCAGCCGGCGCGTCCGGACCTGGAGGCCGAGTACACGCCTCCGCGCAACGACGCACAGCGCGCGTTCGCCGACATCTGGGCCTCCGTGCTGCGCCTGGACAAGGTCGGCATCTACGACAACTTCTTCGACCTCGGCGGCGACTCCATGGCCGCCATCCGCATCGTCGCGAAGGCCAACGAGGCCGGGCTCCCGCTGACTCCCAAGATCCTGTTTCAGAACCAGACGATCGCCGACCTCGCGCGCGTGGAGACCGTGGGCTTCGCCCGGGAGGCCGAACAGGGGGTGCTGACCGGGCCGGTGCCGCTGACGCCGGTCCAGCGGTGGTTTTTCGACACCCACGGCGACGACCCGCACCACTTCAACCAGGCGGTGATGCTCGCGGTCTCCGACGATGCCGACCCGGACCTGCTGCGCCGCGCCCTCCAGGCCGTCGCGGACCACCATGATGCGCTGCGCCTGCGCGCTGCGCGGACCGCGGACGGCTGGGCCCAGCGGATGATCGAGCCCGGTCAGGCGGTGCCGCTCGAGGTTGTCGGCGTGAAGGGCCTGAGCGAGGAGCAGCGCCTGGAGGCCGTGTGGTCGGCGGCCGAGCGGGCGCACGGGTCCATCGACGTGACCGACGGTCCGGTCGTGCGCGCCGTGCTCTTTGACGCCGGCGACGATGGCGGCTCCCGGCTGCTGCTGGTGGTCCACCACCTGTGCGTGGACGCGCTGTCGTGGCCGGTCCTGCTGGAGGACCTCGACGGCGCGTACGAGTCGCTGGACGCGGGGGATCCGGTGGAGATGCCGCCCAAGACGACGTCGTTTCGGTGGTGGGCGTCGAGGCTGGACGAGTACGCGCAGTCGCCGAAGCTCGCTCAGGAACTGGACTTCTGGCTTGGGTCCATTACCCAGGATGTCCCGCCCCTCCCCGTCGACCGTTCGGACGGCGTCAACACCGTTGCATCCGCGCAGATCGCGTCGGTCGTCCTGGACGCGGAGAAAACTCGGTCGCTGCTGACGCGGGTGAAGTCCGAACTGGGGGCCCAGCCTCAGGAGGTGCTGCTCGCCGCCCTGGCTCGGGCGGTCGCGGACTGGACCGGCGCCGGAGGCGTCCTGCTGGACCTGGAGGGACACGGCCGACACGAGCTGTTCGACGCCATGGAGCTGTCCGGGACCGTGGGATGGTTTACCGCCGTCTACCCGCTGTGGGTCCCGGCCCCCGAATCGCCCGGGGACCTGGAGCCGGTGGTCCGCCGACTGCGGGAGATCCCCAACGGCGGACTCGGCTACGGCGTCCTGCGGTATCTGTCCGAGTCCGAACCCCGCCTGGCGTCTCTTCCGCAGGCGCAGATCAGCTTCAACTACTTCGGGAGCCAGACGCAGCCGGCGTCCGGACTGACCTGGTTCACGCCGTTGGACGAGCTGACGGGTCCGGCCCGCAGCCCGGACTCCGTCCGCGAGCACCTCCTGGAGTTCACGTGCGCGGTGGTCGACGACGAGCTCGCCGTGGACTGCGCCTACAGCGAGAGCCTCCACGAGCCCGGGACGGTGCAGGCGCTGTGCGAGTCGTTCGTCCAGGCCCTGCGCGCGACGGTACCTTGAGCGGCGGCCGCTGGCTGGTCGTCCCCAAGCCCAGCCCCCAGGCGCGGCTGGCGCTGTACTGCTTCCCGAACGCGGGCGCAGGCGCCGCGCCGTACCGTCCGTGGGCCGACGTCCTCGCGCCGGACATCGAGGTGCGCGCGGTGACTCTTCCCGGGCGGGAGTGGCGGTTGAAGGAGCCGCCCGTCTCTTCGCTTCCGCCGCTGATCGACTCGTTGTTCCACGAGATCTCGCCGGAGCTGACGCCGCCCTTCGTGTTCTTCGGCCACAGCCTCGGCGCCATGCTCGGATTCGAGCTGGCCCGCCGGTTGAGGTCCGAGGGACTGCCGCTGCCTGCGACGCTGATCGTGTCCGCGCACCACGCGCCGACGGTGCCGTCGGATCACCCGCGCATCCACGACGCGCCCGACGACGTGTTCATCCAGGGCCTGAGGGGGCTGAGCGGCACGTCCGACGACGTCCTGGACAACCGCGAGCTGATGGACCTGATGATGCCCGCGCTGCGCGCGGACTTCGCCGTCGCCGAGACCTACGAATACCGTCCGCAGCCGCCTCTGCCGTGCGACATCGCCGCCTACGGGGGACTGGAGGACAAGCTCATCTCGCGCGAGCGGCTGGCGCCGTGGAAGGAGCAGACCTCCGGCAAGTTCACGCTGCGGATGTTCCCCGGCTCCCACTTTTTCATCCACGAGTGCCGGGAGCTAGTCCTGCGTGCGGTGTACCAGGACACGGCGGCAAACTAGTCGCATGGAACGCCGGGGCGGCGCGCCGCCGCACGTGCACGTCTGGGTAGTGTCGCTGTGCGGCGGCGGCGACCAGGTCGTGCACGAGGCGGAGGCCCTGCTCGCGCCGGACGAGATCGAGCGCGCGAACCGGTTCCGGGTCCCGGCCCCCAGACGGTCTTTCGTCCTCACGCGCGCCTGCCTGCGGCGGGTCATCGGCGAGTGGCTGGACCGCGACCCGCGAGAGGTGGTCCTTGCGGCCGGCGAACACGGGAAGCTTTACGTGGACGGCGGGGGAGTGGAGTTCAACGTCTCCCACTCAGGCGACGTCGCCCTGCTTGCGGTCACCCGCGGCGGACGGCTCGGAGTGGACGTGGAGCGCATCGACGAGTCCCCGGACATCGACACGCTGTCGCGAAGGTTCTTCTCACCGGCTGAGGCCGACGCGCTCGCCGCGCTTTCGCCCCGCGACCGGCGCGTCGCCTTTTTCGTGTGCTGGACGCGCAAGGAGGCCCTGCTGAAGGCGACCGGCCGCGGGCTGTCGGTCCCGCTGCGCGACGTCGAGACGGGAGTCTCGCGCAGCCTTCCGGTGAGGCGCCTTCGGGTGCCGGGGGAGCCGACTGCCTGGACGATCTGGGATCTGGACGCCCCGGAGGGATACGCGGCTGCCATAGCCGTGGCGGAGGAAGCCGGCGAGATCCGGACGCACCGCGTGGATGCCTCAGGCCTGCTACGGGGGCCGGTGGGGGCCGAGTAGCCGGTCTACGATGGACTCGTGGGAGCCGAAAACGTCATCGTGGCCGCAGCTTGGTTCGCCCTGGCCGTCGTGGGGTTCCTCCCGGGCGGCGGCTGAGGTCCAGCCACCACAAGGCCCGGGTCCCGGGCCTCGGCCAAAGCGTTGAATTGGCTCGTCACGCGCCTGGCGCCGTTGAGCTCCCTGGCCGTGGGGTTGATCTTGCTCACATCCAACAAGCCTGTTGCGCTGTGGACGCTGGTCATCCCCATGGCGTTGATAGGGCTGAGAATCCCCGGGATACGCGCGCGGCGCTCGTCCTGCGCGCTGCCGAAGGACGACCAGGTGAGTCAGTCGATGGACCCTGAGGAGGTCCCCGACCGCACGTAAGGGTCCAGGTGGAGGGGATTCGGCCCCCGCGGCGAACCCCTGACGCCATGCCCCCAATGCGACGTGCCGCGCTGATCGCCTGCCTGCTGATGCACACGGTCGGCGCCGCGCATGCGGCGCATCCCGGCCCCGGCTCCCACTGGCGCGAGCTCGACCAGAAGACCAAGGTCCCGCTCACGTACTTCCAGGGGATGACCCACGACCCGTCCGGCAACCGCTACTTCACGGGAGTCCACCTCGGGCTGTACCGCACGGACCCGGACCTCAACGAGACCGGCGCGAACCACGACGTAATCCCTCCGGACGTCCACCTGCGCGAGGGCTACAACCACGTGGGCGACCTGTCCCACCACGCCGGACTTCTGTACCTGCCGCTTGAGTGCTACTACTTCCAGGCGGGCAACACCTGCAAGACGGGGTCCATCGGCGTCGCGGACGCCCACACGCTGCAGATGCTCTGGTACGTCAAGCTCGACCCCACGGAGATCCCGAAGGCGATGTGGGCCGAGGTGTCACCGGACGGAAAGCTTCTCTGGACGAGCACCGGCCGCGACCTTCTCGCCTACGACATGAACGACCTGACCCAGCACCACGCGGCCCCCGGCGCGGCCCCCATCAAAGCCGTGAAGAGGCTGCCGGGGGCCGTGCCTCCTTCGAAGGTAACCGGCGCCACGTTCGTCGGCGACCGGCTGTTCCTGGCCGGACAGGACGACGGACAGCAGATCTGGTCTGTGGACCTCACAACCGGCGAGAGCGTCTTCGAGACTTCCACTTCCTACATCGGGGAGGCCGAGGGCTTGGACGACGACTTCGACCTCACCACCGGAGACCACCTGCCGGGGGACCTTCACTGGCAGGTGATGCCGTGGAACGACAAGGCCTACCCGACCCACGGCGTTACCAACGGCGTCCTCTACCACTTCGAGCAGATCGGCTGAGCAGGTAGATTTCGCGTTCATGTCCCAGCCGTCGGATCTCCCCACCGGGACCGTCACATTTCTTTTCAGCGACATCGAGGGCTCGACCCGGATGTTGCAGCATCTCGGCCCCCGTTACGCAGCCGTCCTGGAGGAGCACTACCGGCTGCTGAGGGAGGCGGTGGAACGCAACGGTGGGTTCGACATGGGGGCCGAGGGCGATTCCCTCATGGCCGCCTTCCCCACTGCTGCAGGAGCGGTTGCCTGTGCGCTGGACGGGCAGCGGGCTCTCCTCGCCTGGGACGTAGAGCCGCCGGTCCGGGTGAGGATGGGAATCCATACCGGCGATGTGGACCTGACGCCGGGCGGGTACGTCGGACTGACCGTCCACCAAGCCGCCCGGATCTGCTCCGCGGCTCACGGAGGCCAGGTGCTGATGTCGGAGTCCACTAGGCAGCTCGTGGGCCAGATGCCGGCCGAGGTTTCGCTGCGCGATGTCGGCAGCCACAGGCTCAAGGACCTCGACGAGCCGCAGCGGCTGTACCAGCTGGGACATCCGGAGCTGCCTTCCGACCTTCCCCCGCCGCGCTCCCTGGACGCCGGACGCACGAACCTGCCCGCGCGGCTCAGCTCGTTTATCGGGCGCGAGGCGGAACTCGAGAAGGTGCGGGAGATGCTGGCCGGCTCCCGTCTGGTCACCCTGACCGGCGTGGGCGGCTGCGGCAAGACCCGGCTCGCTCTGGAGGCCGCCGCTTCCTTGTCCGCAGAGTTCGCGGACGGGGTCTGGCTCGTGGAACTGGCGGGTGTGTCCGATCCGGACAAGGTCGCCGCGGCGGTTGCGGCTCCCCTCGGCGTCCGGGAGGAGCCGGGGCGTCCGGTTGCAGAGACGCTGCAGTCGGCCCTGCTTTCCCAGAGCCTGCTGATCGTGCTCGACAACTGCGAGCACCTGATCGGCGGAAGCGCCGGGCTGGCCGAGGCCCTGCTGACCCGGTGTCCGGACGTGCGGATCCTCGCCACCAGCAGGGAGGCCCTCGAGGTTCGCGGTGAGGCCGTGTGGACGGTGCCTTCGTTGGCGGTGCCGTCCGAGCACGCGACGGGGGCCGTGGACATCGAAAGCACCGAGTCGGTGCTTCTTTTCAGCGACCGGGCCAAAGCAGCGAATGCCGGCTTCGAGCTGAACGACGAGACCGCCCATCCGGTTGCGGACATCTGCCGCAGGCTCGAGGGCGTTCCCCTGGCGCTGGAGCTGGCGGCCGCCCGGGTGCGCGCGATGCCGGTCGAGCAAGTGGCCGCGCGGCTCGGCGACTTCTTCCGCATGCTTACGGGAGGCAGTCGCACAGCCCTTGAGCGGCATCAGACGCTGAGGGCGACCATCGACTGGAGCTACGACCTGCTCGACGAGCGCGAGCAGGCGGCGCTGATGCGTCTGTCCGTGTTCGTGGGTGGCTTCACGATGGACGCCGCGGAAGCGGTGTGCGCGGGCGTGGACATCGGGGCGCTGGACGTCCTGGATCTGGTGTCCGCCCTGATCTCCAAGTCTCTGGTCTCGGTGGACGCCGACGGCAGGCACCGGCTGCTCGAGACGATCCGCCAGTACGCATTGGAGAAGCTTGTGGCTGCTCGAGAGGTCTCGGAAGTCAGAGCGAGGCACCGTGACTGGTGCGTCGACCTCGCCGAGCGGGCCGAGCCACATCTAACGGGTCGGGATCAGGCGCACTGGGTGCAGCAGCTGGAGGCCGAGCTGGACAACATTCGCGCGGCCCTCGAATGGAGCCTCGGACAGGACGAGGGTCTATCTGCGCTGAGGATGTCCGCCGCGCTCACTCAGTTCTGGCGCCGGGACCGCTGGAGCGAGGGCAACGTGTGGATCGACCGGTCACTGGACGCCGCCCCGGATGCACCGCTGGAGTGGCTCGCGCGCGCATGTGAGATGCCGGGTAGGCCGGCGGTGATACCGGTGGACGCGGACCAGAGCACGCTTCGGCTCGAGCGGGCCCTGGCCATCTACAGGGATCTCGGCGACCGGGCGGGGGAGTCGAGGTGCCTGATGTACATGTCTTACGGCGCCGCGGCCAAGGGGGACTACCGGTCGGCCGATGAGCTGTCCCGGCAGAGCCTGGAGACGGCGAGGGCCACAGGCGACCCGGCAGACCTGGTGCGCCCGCTGACATTGAACATCTGGGGGATCCGCTGGAAAGGGTCGGCAGACACGGCCGCACTTTCCCGGGAACTGCGGAAGGCGATGGGTCAGTCGAAGGATCCGGACGCTCGAATCTCCGCCCTCAAGGCGCTGGCCTCCCTGGAACCCGTGGATCGCCCCGACAGCGAGGCCGATGCCCTGCTCGGAGAGGCTGTGTCCCTGGCTGAGGAGTCGGGATCTTCGTGGCGGACGGCGGACGTGCTCCTGTCCCGGGGCATCCACCGCCTCAACGTTGGTGATCACTCTTCGGCGCTGGCAGACCTGGAGAGGTCCGTTCGGATCTCTCAAAGGATGGGGGAGCATGAAGCCGTCCTCCTGTCCCTGCTGGCATGGGGGTGGGGCCTGCTGTGCGCTCGTGGTCCCGACGCCGCTGAGGAGGTCTTTCTACGAGCGCTCGCCGCGTCCGAGGCGTCGGGTACCCGCGTCATGCGTGCCATTTGCCTGTGCGATCTCGCAGTGATCCACCTGCTCCGGGGAAGACCAGATGAGGCGCGAGTGGTGGCCGAGCGGGCGTTGGAGCTGTATCGCAACGAAGCATCAGAGGAAATCGGGCTGAGTGATGCGCAGCTGTTCCTGGGATGGCTCGACCTTCAGGAGGGCAACGTGCAATCCGCGCGGTCGCGCCTGCAGCTGGCGCTGGATGTGGGGGAGCGGTATGACATTCCCCGCTTCACAGTCGAGAGCTTGTGTGGGCTTGCGTGGCTTGATGCGCTTCATGGAGAAGAGGGCTCGCGGCTCCAGGCTCGACAGGCGCTGGGGCACGCACGCAACTTTGGCCCGAGCCATCTCATCTGGACCCTGCGCGCGCTCGAGTGCTTTTTCTACGTGGAGTCGGTCTTCGATCCCAGCGGCTCGGCAGTCATAGTCGCGGCTGCAGCCGAAGCGGCGAGGCGCCGGTACGGAGAACCACTAGTCCCGTGGGTTCGGGAGAAGCTGGCGAATGCGCTCAGCCGCTGCCGCGACAGGCTCGGAGACTTGGAGTTCGACCGCTCATGGGCTCGGGGCAGCACCATGTGGCTGGCAGAAACCTTCGACCTTGTGCTGGGCCCCGAGTCGCTCGAGCCCGACTGGGTGCAGACAGCGGAGGCTCAGGCGGAGCCGCGGTCCCGTCTGTAGACGCGGTCGGCAAGGAACACCAGCGCGAGTCCGATCCACGTCCTGCCGGGAGCGGCGTTTTCGTCGCGTCGCTTGCGGCTGTCCTTCAGCTTCCTTTTGCGCCGCGCCCGCTCCTCCAACGTCCTTTCGATTCGCTCGGCCGCGGTGTTGTCCTCGATCCCACCGAACTCTGCCCTCGGCCTCCGCGCCCGTGTGGCGGGTCTGCGCTCCTTGTCGCTGCCGCACCCCGCCGACTGCGCCGCCCACTCCGCCGAGAACAAGGTCAGCCGCGAGGCGAGGTTGATGGTGATGAGAAGTCCGAACGCGGCGGCCGCCACGCCGTAGCTCGCCTGTGACCGCGCCGCCGTCCGCCCGACGTACCACCCGCCCACGGACTTCATCAGCGTCCACCCGATGGCTGCCACGACTGCCCCCTGCAGCACCCTGCGCCACCCGTACCCGTGGTTTGGCAGCGTGGCGAACAGCAGGACGAAAAGCGCCAGGTCGGTGAGGAAGGTCAGCACCAGGGTCATGAGGATCCCCACGGGCTTCAGCTCCCCGAGGCCGATGTTGTCCAGGAGCGCGTGCACGCCTCCGGCCGCCAGGCCCCCGAACGAAATAGAGGCCAGCAGCAGCAGCCCAGCGACGACGGCGAACTTGAGGTCGCGCAGCTTTCCCTTGACGCCCCCGACCTCCTTGACCCCGAACATGCGGTCAAGCGCTCCCCGCAGGACGTCGATCGCGCCGAGGCCCGACCACACCAGACCGACTATCCCGATGGCCCCGATGGTCCCGGCTCGCCTCTGGATCGTCCGAAGCGACTGCTCGAGGAGCGACGCCGCCCCGGGCAGAACCCGCTGGACCCCCTCCGAGATCGTCTGCCGGACCGTCTCCGCGTCCCGCAGCACGAACCCCAGGACCGAAATCGCGACCAGGATCGCGGGGAACACCGCCAGAAAGCCGTAATAAGAGAGTGCGGCCGCCTCCCGGTCGCCGCCGCCCTGCTTGTAGCAGGAGGCGGTGGTCAGGGCCCGGTCCAGCAGCGGCCGCCGCCGCCGGGCGCGGTCCACGGGCCGGGTGATCTTGAGCTTCAGCCTGGCCACCAGGCCCTCGGGCCGTTCGCGTGACTCGTACCTGCTGGTCGCAGCCATGTCCCTATTGTCCCCCGGCCGACCCGTAACCTGCGCAGGACCCCGGACGATGCCACTACACGGGGTTTGGCGTGTGTGGCCACCGGGTACATACGTTGAACCGGCGCTAGCCGACTTCGATTGTGTTCGGGCCTTCGGCCCGGGACGAGGGGCACGACATGGACAACCTCAAGTTCAAGCGCCACAACCTTCCCGTGGGCGACGACGAGATCTCCGTGCTCGTGGGCAGTGACGGGTCGATTCCCAAGACCGTGTTCATGACCTACGACGCCTTTTTGGAACTGGCGGCCACGCTGTACACGGCGGTGGACGCGATGAAGGCCGCAGGGGTCGATCCCGACGACCTGTTCGGGGACAAGACGCCTCCCGAAGTAACCATCGAGCAGGTGGACAAGATCCGTAGCCACCTGCGCGCTGTCGGCTAGCCCATCTCCGCGCCCTCCCGTTCCCCCGTTCGGGGGTATCGCGCGTTGCCGGCCCCATCCGTTCCCCCGTCCGGGGGTATCGTGACTTCACACCCGTCGCCGACGCCGAGGGCCCGTGTCCGCTTTGACGCCACCACGCCACGCCCGGGGTCCCAAGGCCCCCGCCGCGGTCCACGCAGCAACCGCTCTGGTCCTGCTGCTGGTGGTCGGCGTCGTCGCCCTCGACTCCTCGCAGGCGCCCCCGCCGCGCATAGCCGAGTTCGCCCCTCAGTCCGTCGAGCAGATAACGGAGTCACAGCAGGGCCAGTCGGCATCGGGCCCGGGTGGAGGCCGGGCTCCCGGGTCCACTCCCACACCTGAGGAGATAGCCGCCGCGGGAGGAAAGCTGGACGAACTCGCGGGACCGACCCCCGCGCCGGTCACGGTCCCCAGGTCGCGCCGCTGCTACGGCAACCCGCCGCGCCAGACAGAGGACCCTCAGTCACCGCCGTGCGTCCCCTACTGGGACCCCAAGCAGGACAACGGGGGCGCGACGGCCCCCGGAGTGACCGCCGACGAGATCGTCGTCGCATGGCCGTTCTCCCTGGAGAAGGTCGGCGACACCGAACGTCTCGCAAAGCACTTCAACCTTCGATACGAGTTCTACGGACGCAAGATCAAGCTCGTGAACTACCAGCCGCGCGGCGGCGTGTTCGGCGGGTTCCAGGCGTCGGACATGCAGGCCAGCGCCGTGGACGTCCACGAAAGGATCAAGGCCTTCGCTTCGCTGGCTTACCCGCCCAAGTCGGGGGCCGAGCACCACTACTACGACGCACTGGCTGCACGCGGGATCCTCGGCATCGACAGCCACGCTTCCAACCGCACGGAGGCCGACTACACGGCCAACGCCCCATACGAGTGGAACTACCTTCCGGCCTTCGACACGATGATGCGCAACTACGCCGAGTGGATCTGCAAGTCTCTGGCCGGACGGCGCCCGCAGTACGGGGGGACTGGGACGGCCGAGCTCACGTCCCCGCGCGTGTTCGGACTCGTGTACTTCAAGTCCGCCGACGGATCGATCGCCGACCGCTCCATCCTCACCTCGGCGCTGCGCAACGGCTGCGGTGTCGTCCCGGCCGCCGAACTCGAGCTGACCACCGGACAGCAGACGATCCTGAAGCTTCAGGAGGCGAAGGTCACGTCGATCATCTGCCTGTGCCAGGGAGGGCACTACTTCGACTCGCTGATGCCGGCGGCGACGCAGCAGGTGTACTTCCCCGAGTGGCTGGTCTCCAGCTACCACTACCTCGACTACGACGGCGTCGGACAGAAGTTCCCCGCCGAGCACGCGGAGCATGCGTTCGGCCTCACGTTCCACAACAAGTGGCTGCCGCAAAAGGACATGCCGTGGTACCAGGCGATCAAGGAGGCCGACCCCGCCTACGAGACCGGCGACGACGGCTACGCGAGCGCCGCATACGAGCGCTACTACGAGCTGCTGCTGCTCGCGTCCGGAATACAGATGGCCGGACCCAACCTCACGGCGCAGAGCTTTCAGTCCGGACTGTTCAAGGCGAAGTTCCCGGCCCCCGGTTCGGGTGACGCGCCGCTGTACGCGGTCGGTGGGGGATTCGGACCCGGCAACCACACGATGTCCGAGGACGCCGCGACCATCTGGTACTCGGCCTCCGGCGAGAGCTACACGACCAACGTCAGACGCGGAACCTTCTGTTACATCCGCAGCGGCAAGCGCTACGCGCTCGGACAGTGGCCGCGCGAGGACCCGCCGCTCTTCCGGGAGCCGTGCAAGTAGAGGGTCCGACCTGCCCCCCAGGTCAACTGTTGTGGGCTCTACTTGAAGGTGTGATCGGAAGATCACCACGCCTCGAGGGCAGACCCTCAAGTTCAAGTTGAGCGAGGTTTAGCCTGGTCGAGGCTCCTCCGGGCCGTTTGTGGGCCCAGCACCACCACCGTCGCCAGCCTTTGGACGGGGGTCCGGTGGGCGGGAGCTCACCGCCAGGTCGTCCGGCACATCACCGCCGGAGATCGTCCTCACAGTGAGTGGACACGACCCCGGTGTGTCCATCAGTATCGCGTCTGCACTACACGAGATGGATCAAAACCGGGAGCCCAGATGACCAGGACCAAAAGCATCTTGAGATTGTTGATCGTCGCCGCCGTAACGGCCGGCGGGGCGGTCCTCATGGCCGGGTCCGCTTCTGCGGATCACTTCGATGAGGCCGCGGCCAGCGCCAAGGAGCGCATCGCCGCGCGCCGCGCCGCAGCCGGCATCACCACGACTTCGCTGGCACCGGCCGCCGTGCGCCCGGTGGACGCACCCGTCTCGGCCCGCT
>DATLNZ010000099.1 GCA_035536535.1 Actinomycetota bacterium
CCGTGGCCCCCGAGGCCTCGCAGGAGGGAACCCACCCCGTAAGCCACCACTGCGGCCAGGCCCCCGATGAGCAGCATCTCGGCGCCGCTCTTGAATACGTTCTGGCGCGTGACCAGGACCTTGGCCGCCCCCAGTCCGAACAGGGCGAGAGCGGACAACCCGACGGAGGCGGCGAAGGCGGTGCCCGGCGCAATGGGGACGGCGAGTCCGACCAGGTAGACCAGCAGCGGGACGGCCCCCGCGGTGATGAACGCCACGAGCGTGGCCACACCGTTGAGCAGTGGGTTGCGGTCGTCGCGCATCATGCCGAGCTCGTCGACCATCATCACGTCCACCCAGTGCTCCTTCTGGCGGCTGACGATCTGTGTGAGCTGCTCGGCCTCCTGCTCCGTGTGGCCCTTGTGCAGGTAGATCTCGCGGAGCTCGGCCAGTTCGCCCTCCGGGACGTTCTCCACCTCCCACATCTCGCGCTCGCGCTCGCGGTTGTAGTTCTCCTGCTCGCTACGCGCTGACAAAAACGCTCCCGTCGCCATCGAAAAGCCGTCGGCCAGGAGGTTCGCGAGGCCGAGGACGAGGATGATGCCGGCGTTGAGCTTGGCCCCCACCACGCCGCTGACTACGGCGAAGGTCGTGATGATGCCGTCCAGCCCGCCGTAGACGAACTCGCCGATGTAGCGGGAGCCGGTCGCGGAGTGCGAGTGGTCGCCTTCGTGGGAGCCGTGCGAGTGCCCGCCGTGGGGGTGCGCGCCATGGGAGTGCGCTTTGCGCGCCGCCTCCGGGTCGCGCTTGGCGAAGGCGGCCCGGGCTTCGTCCACGCGCTTGCTGATGCCCATCGTCAAGCCGAACCGGCCGGCTTCACACCGGGCTCCCGGGAGCTACCAGCGGCCAGGGGCGCTCGCGCTCGACGAGCAGGGCGACGTCCAGCAGCAGGGGCTCGTCGTGGCGCCGTCCGTAGACCTGAAGTCCGACCGGGAGCCCGGACGCCGTCCGCCCGATGGGGACGCTCACCGCCGGATGTCCGGAGATGTTGCCCGGGATCGTCAGCGCGCCTGTCTCGAACGGGTCCACGAACTGGCCTTCGATCTCGAACGGCGGCGGGCCTGAGGCCGGGAAGGCCTCGTACGGGTTGGTCGCGCACATCACGAGGTCCACCTGCTCAAACAGGTCCGCAAAGGACTCGTTCATGTCGATGCGGAATGCCTCCACCGCGGCCGCCTGCTCCGCGCGGTAGTGCTCGAGAAAGCTCGCGCCCATCGCGAGCTCGGGCGTGAGCAGGTCCGCGCACTCAGGCCACCGCTCTCCGAAGACCGACAGGATCATCCACAGCCCGGCCAAACCCCAGGCGATGCCGTTCTGGGGGACCTTCACGGGCATGTCCACCACGTCCATGCCGGCCTCGCGCGCCAGCCATTCGGCCCCCTCCCGAACGAGGGTCTCCACCTCGGAGTGAAGCCGCGTGGCTCCGAGGTCCGGGGCGATCGCGACGCGCAGTCCCTTCAGGTTCCGGGAGCCGAGTCCCTGCTCCCAGCCGTCCACCCGCGGGAGGCTGAACTGGTCGCGTGCGTCGTATCCGTTGCACACGTCAAACCAGCGGGCGGTGTCCCGGACGGACCTGGACAGGCAGCCGAGCGTGACGTTGAGGAACCCCACGTCGGACCGGGGGCCGCGCGGGATCCGTCCGAAGGTCGATTTGAGGCCGAACAGCCCCGAGTAGCCGGCGGGGATCCTGATCGACCCGCCCCCGTCGCCGCCGGTTGCCAGGGGGACGAGTCCGCCCGCCACGGCGGCGGCCGAGCCGCCCGAGGACCCGCCGGGCGTGCGCTCCGGGTTCCACGGGTTGCTCGTCACGCCGTTCAGGCGCGTGGAGACGTAGTTAACGAAGCCGATCTCGCTGGAGGTGGTTAGGCCGACGGGGACGGCGCCGGCCGCGATCAGCCGCTCGACCATCGTGGCGGTCGTCTTGGCGGTGCGGTCGGCGAAGACCAGAGAGGCCTCGGTCTGCGGCCAGCCCTCCACCTTCTCCAGCTCCTTCACGCCGATGGGCACGCCGGCAAGCGGAAGGTCCGGGTCGACACGGTCGGCCCAGTCGAGGGCGCGCTGGGGGTCGGTGAAGGAGAACGCGTTCACGGAGGACTCTGCGATCGCGTCAAGCGACGCCTGGACCGCCTCGCGCGGCGAGATGTCGCGTGCCCGGACGGCGTCCACCAGCGAGCAGGCGTCCTGCAGCCAGGGTTTGGTCATGCGCGCGTTGCGAAGTCGGTCATCGGGCTCCCCTGTTTACCGAATGGGGATCGTAGCCGCGCAGGCAGGACAGGCGTGCGCGGCGGCGAACCTTGGACCGTCGCCCGAGCCACGTCCCGGAGGTCCACAAGTGAAGCTCAATCGCTGTTTGCTCGCCCTGGCCGTCCTGGTTGCCGCCGGGCCCCTGGCCTCCGTCCTGCCCTCGCAGGCCCAGGCCGTCCCGGCTCTGGAAGCGGGAATCGCCGCCGAGAACATCACACCGTTCACCGTGACCGGGTCGGGACAGACCATCGACCCCGCCAGCGATCCCGCCGCCTCCAACCCCGACGGAACACAGGGCGGCCTCTGGGACACGTTCCACCCCCTGGCCTCCGTGGCCCCGGGCCAGGTCACGCCCAGCGGCGTGTGGGGGGAGAAGTTCACAGACTCCAACGCCAACAACCGCTGGGACGACGGCGAGGACTTCGTCGACGACCCGCTGAACACGCGCCTGGACCCGCTGTCGGCAGGCAAGTACGACGGCGCGTTTCTGGCCGGCTTCGGCAACGACCGGGTTGCCAAGGGAGCGTTCGACCCGATCTGGGCCCGATCGATGTACGTCCGCGACCCGGCAACGGGGACTTCCTTCGTCCAGGTCTCCCTGGACCTCATCGGATGGTTCAGCGCCGCCAACGACCGCATCCGCAAGCTCGTGGACGAGCAGTGGGCGGCGGCTTGGGAGCGCGAGCACCCCGGCGTGCCCGCTCCCCCGCTTGACCTTGACCACATGGTCGTGTCGCATACGCACAACCACGAGGCACCGGACGTGCACGTCGGTCTTTGGGGGGCGGAGGTAAAGACTCCAGCCGCCAACCTGCCGCTGCGCGACGGGACCTTCCCGCGCTACGAGCGCTACATCGAGCTGAAGATCGCACAGTCGATCGCCG
>DATLNZ010000100.1 GCA_035536535.1 Actinomycetota bacterium
GGCCGAGGTCGCCGCGGATCGGGATGTTCTGGACGTTGGGGGCCGTGGACGAAAGCCGGCCCGTCGAGGCTCCCGTCTGGACGTAGGTGGGGTGGATCCGTCCGGTCTTGGGGTTCACCAGAGGCAGCAAGGAGTCGGTGAACCCTGACTTGAGCTTGGACACCTCACGGTAAGCAAGCAGGGCGTCGACGATCGGGTGCTCGCCCTGAAGCTTGGCGAGCTCCGCGGCGTCGGTCGAGTAGCCGGTCTTGATCTTCTTGGTTTTCGGCAGCCCCAGCTGCTCGAACAGAATCCGCTGAAGCTGAGGCGTGGAGCCGACGTTGAAGACCTCCCCGGCGTGCGAGTGGATCTCGCGCTCCAGGGTTTCCATCCGGGAGCCCAGGTCGGCGTTGAGCTCCTCCAGGTATTCGACGTCGATGGAGATGCCCGCGCGCTCCATTCGGGCCAAAACGCGGACGAGGGGGAACTCCAGATCGCGAGCGAGTTCCCACATGCCCCGGTTGCGCATCTGATCCTCGAGCACCGGGGCCAGCGCCCGGACGGCGACGGCGGCCTTGGCGGCCTTTTCCCCGGAGTCGGGCTCCAGGTCCAGCGACGCCTGCTTGGCCTTGGGGGCCTTCTCTTCCTCGTCGTCCAGCGCCACCCCCAGGTAGCGGCGGACGACGTCCGGGAGCCGGTAGCCCCCCGGGAGCCCGGGGTCCAGCAGCCAGGCCGCCACGTAGGTGTCGATCGACAGCCCGCGGACTTCCCCGCCGGCCTCCAGCACCGCCCGCGTCAGGACCTTGGCGTCGTGGGCCACCTTCGGGTTGTCCGGGTCGCACAGCCAGGCGGCGAGACGTCCGGGCGCGGCCTCCAGCGGCACCACGGCGGCCTTGCCGTCCTCAACGCTGATCGCAAGCCAGTGGGCGTCCATGGCCAGCGAGATCGACTCTCCCGCCGGCAGCTCGTCGGCATCCGTCAGCTCCGATACCGACTCCAGCTCCAGCGCGGGAGCCGCCGCGACGGCCGTGACGTCCAGCTCGCGCAGCCGCGTGTACAGAGTCGGGAACTCAAGCGACATGAACAGCTTGCGGACCTGTTCGTCGTCAAACGGCTCGAGCCTGATCGAGTCGGGGTCGACGTCGAGCTCCAAGTCGTCCACGAGGTGGCCCAGCTGCTTGTTGAGCCGCACCTGGTCCGCGCACTCCAGCAGGGCGTCGCGGATCCTCGGACGCAGCTCGCCGGCGTGCTCGATGACGCCCTCGATGCTTCCGTAGTCCTGCACGAGCTTGGCGGCCGTCTTGTCCCCCACGCCGGGCACGCCGGGCAGGTTGTCGGAGGTCTCGCCCTTGAGGGCGGCAAAGTCGGTCCACTGCTCCGGCGCTACGCCGTACCGCTCGATGACCGCCTCGCGGTCGTAACGGCGGATGTCGGTGACGCCGCGTCCGGTCATCATCGCCGTGACCCCGGGCCGTACGAGTTGCAGGACGTCGCGGTCGCCGGTGACGATCACGGCCTCGTCGCCCCGGTCCTCGAGCCTTCGCGCAAGGGTGGCCAGCAGGTCGTCGGCCTCTATCCCGTCGCGCTCCAGCGTCGGGATGCGCAGGACGTCCAGCACCTCCCGCAGCAGGCCGAGCTGCTCCGTGAACTCCGCCGGCGTCTCGGCCCGTCCGGCCTTGTACTGCGGGTATGCCTCGAGCCGGAAGGTGGGGGCGGCCCGGTCGAAGCAGACGACGATCCCGTCCGGCCGCTCCAGCTCGAGGAGCTTTATGAGCATCGCCGTGAAGCCGTAGACGGCGTTGGTCATCTGGCCGGAGGACGTGACCAGCGACTGGGGAAGCGCGAAAAAGGCCCTGTACGCAAGCGAGTGCCCGTCGATCAGCAGCAGCTTGCGGGACATCAGCGCCCGATGGGCTGCGCGAACGTAAGCAGGTACCCCGACGGCGTCCTCAGGGTCAGCTCGCGCAGGCCCCACGGCTTGTCCTGGACGGGCCACGGCCTCGCCACCCCGATCGGGATGCGGCCGACCACGTCGTCGACGTTGTCGACCATCAGATAGAACTGGATCCCGGTGCCGAACTGGCTCGGGTTCTGCTCCCAGTCCAGCAGGGGCCGGTCGGCCACCCGGAGCGTGTCGTAGGACTGGACCGTCAGGACCGTGTCGCCGAACGACACCCGGGCGGCGGCTCCCGACCTTTCAACTTCGAATCCCAGCGAAGAGTAGAACTTCAGCTCACGTTCGAGGTCCTTGACCCCCAGGCGAGCGCTCATCTGTGCCATGTGCCCGTCCTTATGTCGCAGCGGCTTCGATAGACTACCGACCCCCAGTGATCGGAACCTGTCCTGACCACGCCGGCCAAGCCCTGGTGGCAGATCTACCTGGAGGGCCTCGCGGCCCCCGGCCTGGAGCCCGAGTTCGTCCGGAACCTGGGCGTGCACCCTGCCGGGTGGGAGCCTGAAGGCATCGTCCGGCTGCGCTGGGAGCCGCCGCTTTGGACCAGGACGCCCGCCGGGTGGGTCCAGGGAGGTTTCCTGGCCGTCGTTCTGGACATGGCGCAGAGCTTCGCCGTGGTGACGGTGTCGCCCGATGGCCACGGAGCGGTCACGCTGGACATGGGCGTCACGTTCCTGGAGTCGCCCATGGCGGAGTCATACATCGTGGAGGCCAGGACCGTAAGGGCCGGCCGCACGATCGCCCACACCGAAGGAACGATCACCGACTCGCAAGGCAGACTTGTCGCAACGGGACGCCAGACGAACCTCGTCAGGGCCTTCCGGCGGCCAGAGCCGGACGAAGGGGGAAGCTGACACGGAAACGACGCCGAAGCGCGACGAAGAGAAGGCCCGCCAGGAGCCTCTGCCGCCGGCGGCCCTAGAGGCCCTGCTCGCAGCCGGTGTCGAGGCGCGGGCCGAGGGCGATGCGGACGCTCCGGCCAACGAGCGGGGTCCCCAGGCCGGGCAGGCTCCGGCCCCGGAAGCCGCGGACCCATCCGACGAACCGGAGCCGTTCAGCATCTACGACCTGTTCGAGGAGGCCAAGCAGCAGAAGAAGTCGGTGAGGAAGCTCCCCGGCCTCTTGCGGGCGTCCTTGGCTTTGGTCTGGGCGGCGAGCCCCCGCGATTTCGCGATGAGCGCCGCGCTGGAGGTGGTGGTCGGCGCCGGAGCGGCGGTCTCGCTGCTGGCCGGAAAGGAGGCGCTCGAGGGACTGCTGATGCGCGGCGGGCGAGGCCTTGGCGAGATCCTCCCGAGCCTCCTGGTGCTCACCGGCGTGTCGCTCGTCACCCGGCTCCTGGGGGCCCTCCGCATGGAAAGGCAGGTCCTGCTCGCCGACCTCGTCAAGAGACAGGCCGAGTCGCGCATCTTCGACGTGTCCTCGGCCATGGATCTCGAAGCCTTCGAGGCCCCCGGTTTCTTCGATCGACTTCAGAGGGCTTTGGCCAATGCCTCGTTCCGTCCCATGTCGATGGTCTGGGCGGTGCTGGGACTGGCAAGCGGGATGCTCGGAATCGTCGGCGTGGGCATCGCGCTGTTCGCGATGCAGCCTCTGCTACTGCCGCTGGTCGGGCTGGCCTACCTGCCGCTGTGGATCGTCCGGAACAAGATCAGCCGCGACAGGTACCAGTTCTTCCTACACAACACGCCCAACGAAAGGGAGCGGCAGTACATCCGCGGAGTGCTCGGGGGCCGCGACGAGGCCAAGGAGGTCCGGGCCTTCGACCTGTCCGGGATGCTCCGCGAGCGGTACTCACGGCTATACGACGACTATCTCGACGACCTCCGGCAGCGCCTGCGGAAGCGTGTGCGGATGTCGATGGTCGCGGAGGTATTGAGCGGCGTGATGACCGCCGGCACTCTCGGCGTCGTCGTCTGGCTGTTCGTAACCCGGCGGATGTCGCTGGCCACAGCCGGCGCCTCCGTTGCTGCCCTGAGGATGCTCAGCTCGCGCGTGGAGACGGTGGGACACAGCGCGAGCAGCCTGTACGAAGCGGGCCTATTTCTGGAGGACTACACGTCGTTCCTGGAGCTGATGCCCGAGGTCGAGGCGAGGCGGCCGACGGCGGAGGCTCCCGCGGACTTCAAGACTCTCGAGGCGCAGGGCATCTCGTTCACGTATCCCGGCAGCACCAAGCCGGCACTGGAGGACGTGTCCCTTCGGCTTTCGCGCGGAGAAGTCGTGGCTCTGGTCGGTGAGAACGGCTCCGGCAAGACGACGCTGGCGAAAATCCTCGCGCACCTGTACCAGCCGCAGAAGGGCCGGATCCTGTGGGACGGCACGGACACGTCCCAGTGCGACCGGCAGGGTCTGCGGCGGTCGATAGCCCTGATCTTCCAGGACTTCGTCCGGTACAAGCTGCCCGCCCGGGACAACATCGGCATGGGCCGTCACGATCGGGCGTCTGACCTCGACGCCGTCGTCACGGCCGCCCAGCGGGTTGGAGCGCACGACTTCCTGTCGAAGCTGCCGAACGGATACGACACGCTGCTCACCAAGGAGTTCAAGGGGGGCCGGGACCTGTCGGTGGGCCAATGGCAGCGGGTAGCCCTGGGCCGCGCCTTCTTTCGCGACGCGCCGTTCATCATCCTGGACGAGCCGACCGCGGCCCTCGACCCCCGGGCCGAGTACGAGTTGTTCGAGCGAGTGCGCGACCTGTGCAGCGGCCGGTCGGTACTTCTCATCTCCCACCGCTTCTCCAGCGTCCGTTCCGCCGACCGCATCTACGTGCTGGAGTCGGGCCGAGTGGTCGAGGCGGGCCGCCACGAGGAGCTGATGGAAAGAAACGGGCTGTACGCCGAGCTGTTCACGCTTCAGGCGTCGGCCTATCTGGACACGCCGTCCAGACCTGCCGGGGAGGCCCCGGGGGGTTGACATGCCCCGTCCCGGGAAAGGATGAGGCATGGACGCCATCGACCGCTTCACGGAGATCATCCGCTCCGACGACTTCAGGGTCGCCGAGGCGTTCCTGGCCTTCGCCCGGCTCGCGCACCCCGACCTGGACGCCGAGCCGTACATCGACGTCCTCGACGACCTCGGGATGCGGGTCCAGCCGGCGGTGGAATCCGAGCAGACCCAGACCAAGAAGCTGGCGACGCTGGGGGCTTTCCTGACGGAGGCGGGGTTCCGCGGAAACCACGACGACTACCCCGACCCCCGCAACTCCTACCTGAACGAGGTCATCGACCGTAGGCTCGGAATCCCGATCTCGCTGTCGGTCGTCTGGATCGAATGCGGCATCCGCGCGGGCATCGAGATGGCCGGCATCGGCATGCCGATGCACTTCCTCGTGGGGGTCGAGGGGACCGACCTGCTCGCGGACCCGTTCGACGGGGGAAGGCTGCTGTCCAGGTCGGAGGCCCAGGCGATCTTCGAGAACCGGACCGGAGGCCGTATCGAGTGGCGGGACGACTACCTACGCGCGACGACCCCCCTGCAGATGGTCCGGCGGGCACTGTCGAACCTCAAGGCTGTGTACGCGGCATCGTCCGGGATGCAGCAGCTGCTGGCGGTCGAGAACTACCTGCTCGCGATGCCGGACGCCCCGCTCGAGGAGCTCAAGGAGAGGGCGACGCTGCTGTCGGCTCTCGGCCGGTACCCGCAGGCGATCGCCGACCTGCGCACCTACCTGGAGGACGGACCGGATGACGCCGACCAGGTCGAGCGGGAGATCCGCAGGCTCCAGGCGTCGATGAACTGAAGGACTCAGTCGGCCGGCAACGACCTCAGAGCTTCTGGGTCCTCGAGGTGCTCTCGCAGTTCGGCCAGCGCATAGCCGGCCTCGGCCCCGTCCAGCACGCGGTGGTCGAACGAAAGCGACAGCGTGGTGGCGAGCCTGGCCTCGATCGTTCCTCGGTAGACGAGGGGCCTCGACTCCACGACCCCCAGCGCCAGGATCGCCGCCTCCGGAGCGTTGATGATCGGAGTCCCGAACTCGGCTCCGAAGGTCCCGACGTTGGACACCGTCAGCGTGCTTCCGGTGAGCTGCTGAGGCGTCGCGGTTCCTTCCCGTGCGGCGGAAACCGCAGCCGCCATCTCGCGAGCGAGCGTGGCGATGCCCATCTCACCCGCGTCGCGCACCACGGCGACCATCAGCCCGGCCGGCGTGTCGGTGGCGATGCCCGCGTGAAACGACTTCCGGACGATGATCTCGCCGGACGCGGCGTCATAGGAGGAGTTCAGCTTCGGGTGATGCTTCACCACCTCGGCGAGAGCCCGGACGACCACCGGCAGCAACGTGACCTTCGCCGGCAGCTGCGCGCGGAAGGACTCGGCCTCCGTGCAGTCCACGGTCAGGTAGGTGGTGACGTGCGGGATCTGGGTCCACGACGAGGTCATCTTCTCGGCGATCAGCCGGCGGACCCCCCGCACAGCGATCCGCTCGTCGCCCGGCTCGGCCGCCACCCGGGGAGCCACGGGGGCGGGTGCCGGCGCGGACGCGGCGGCCTGGACGTCCTCGCGCGTGATGCGCCCCTCGGGTCCGGTCCCGGACACGGCTGCCAGGTCGACCCCGAGGTCCTTGGCCAGCTTGCGGACGGCCGGGGTGGCGAGGGCCTTGCCGGCTGCGGCCGGGACCGCGGGCTTGGTCCGGGGGCCGGGGGGCCTCAGCGAGGGCCGGGACTTGGTCCCCTTGTCGCCCTTTACCCCGTAACCCACCAGGACGGCCTTGCGCTCTCCGTCTTCCGCCGGCTCCTCCTCGCCCTGGACCTCGAACGTGACGAGGTGCTGTCCGACCCGGACCTGGTCGCCTTCGCCCGCGTGCAACTTGGACACGACTCCTTCGTAGGGCGACGGGATCTCGACCAGCGCCTTCTCCGTGTTCACCTCGACAAGCGGCTGGTTGAGGGTGACGGGGTCGCCTTCCGCCACTAGCCAGCGGGACACCTCGGCCCCCTCGAGTCCCTCGCCCAGGTCGGGGAGGGTGAAGACGCGGCGCATCACTAGTAACTCAGGACGCGGCCGACGGCGGACAGGATCCGCTCGACGCTGGGGACGTAGTGCTCCTCGATCGTCGCCGGCGGGTAGGGGGTGTCGTAGCCGGTGACGCGCAGGACGGGGGCCTCGAGGTTGACGAAGCAGTCCTCGACGAGCCGAGCCACGACCTCGGCTCCGAACCCGAGGGTCATCGGCGCCTCGTGGACCACCACGGCGCGGCCGGTCGTCCGGACGGCCACCGCCAGCGTCTCGAGGTCCAGGGGGACCAGCGTTCGCAGGTCCACCACCTCGAGCTCGACTCCGTCCTCGGCGGCGAGGTCGGCGGCCTCCAGGCAGCGCGAGACCATGGCGCCCCAGGCGATGAGCGTGCAGTGCCCGCCCTCGCGCACGACCCTCGCCCGTCCGATGGGAAGGCCGCCGGACTTAAGCTCACCGGACTCCTTGGACCAGTACCGGCTCTTGGGCTCGAGGAACACGACCGGGTCGGGGTCGGCAATCGACTGGACAAGCAGGTCGTAGGCGTCCATCGGCGTGGACGGCACGACGACCTTCAGCCCCACCGTGTGGGCGTAGTAGGTCTCCGGCGAGTCCGAGTGGTTCTCGGCCGCTCCGATGCCGCCGGCCTCCGGGATCCTGATCACGACCGGCATCGGCGCGCGGCCCCGGGACCGGTACCGGTAGCGGGCGATGTGCGAGATCGTCTGGTTCAGGGCCGGGTAGCTGAACGCGTCGAACTGCATCTCCGCCACCGGACGCCACCCCGCGAGAGCCAGTCCGACGGAGATGCCGGCGATCCCCGACTCGGCCAGGGGCGTGTCGAACACCCGCGTCTCACCGAACCGCTGCTGGAGCCCCTGCGTGATGCGAAACACGCCGCCGAGCTTGCCGACGTCCTCCCCGAAGACCAGGACCCTGTCGTCGCGCTCAAGGGAGTCGGCCAGGGCCGTGTTGAGGGCCGCGGCCATCGTGGTCTCAGGCATCGGCGTCCTGACCGCCGTGCAGCACTTCATCGCGCTGCCGCGCCAGGTGCTGGGGGGTCTGCTCGTAGACCCACTGGAACATTTCGTGAACCGGCCGCGGCGGCGCCGCCGCGATCCCCGCACGGATCTTGGCAGCGATGGCCGCGGCCTCTTCGTCAACCGAGCCGAAAAAGGCTGCGTCGGCGATCCCCTGCGACTCCAGGAACGTCCGGTAGCGCGACAGAGGTTCCAGCGCCTGCCACCGCTCGACCTCCTCGCGCGGCTGGTAGATGCTGGCGTCGTCGGCCGTCGAGTGGGGGCCGAGTCGGTAGGTGACGGCTTCGATGAGGGTCGGGATCCCCGCGTCCACCGCGCGCTGCCTGGCCTCCTGCGTCACCTGGACCACGGCGAGGATGTCGTTTCCGTCCACCCGGACACCGGGGAGGCCGTAGCCGGCCGCCTTGCGGTGGATGGGCGCTGCCGTCTGCTTTGAAAGCGGCACCGAGATGGCCCAGCCGTTGTTCTGGCAGAAGAAGATCGCCGGGGCCTTGAACACGGCGGAGAAGTTGCAGGCCTCGTGGAAGTCACCTTCGGAGGTGGCGCCGTCGCCGAAGTAGGCCAGAGCGCACGCGTCCTTGCCGTCCATCGCCGCGCCCATCGCCCAGCCGACCGCGTGCAGACACTGGCTGGCGACGGGCACCGAGATCATCCCGAAGCCGTGCTCGGCCGGGTCGTACATCCCGCCGTGCCAGGTCCCCCGGTAGAAGTGCAGGTAGTCGACGATGTCCACTCCGCGGACGACGGCCGCACCCATCTCCCGGTAGGAGGGGAAAGCCATGTCCTGGGGCTGGAGCGCAAAGGCGCTGCCGACCTGTGCGGCCTCCTGTCCGGACAGCGGCGCCCACACCGCCAGCTCGCCCTGGCGCTGGAGCGCCGTCGCCTCCAGGTCGGCCCGACGGACCAGAGCCATGAGGCGGTACAGGTCCCGGAGGCGGTCGCGGTCCAGGCCGGGGGGCAGGTCGCCCTGCAGGGTGCCGTCCGGGGTCAGGAGCCGGAAAGGGACGTCGGCCGGTTCCTGGTCGACCAGCGGCTGCGGCTCCTCTACCTTCAACTCCGGCCTCCGGGACCTCTCGCGATCGTCAGGACGGGTCCGCCCTTGTCCTTGAACCCCTCGAAGACGTTGCGGCAAGCATTGCAGAAATGCGTGCTTCGGCACGGCGTGGGCCCGAACGGCGACTCCACGACGGTGTCCGCCGAGCCGCAGTAAGGGCAGCCGTGGGCGGTCCCGCCGAGACGGTCCGAGGAGATGCCGTACTCGCGCAGACGCTCGCGTCCCGTTTCCGTGACCCGCGACGCGGTCCAGGGAGGGTCGTACACGAAGACGACCTCGATGCGCCGGGGGCCACAGACGGACTCTAGGGCCTTGCGGACGTCCTGCCCAATGACGTTCTTGGCGGGGCACCCGACAAAGGTCGGAAGAAGCTCGACGTGGACAACGTCGTCGGTCACCTCGACGCGCTCGACCATCCCCAGATCCACGATCGAGCAGGACGGGATCTCCGGGTCGACGACCGACTCCAGCGCCCGCGCCACGTCGTCGCGGATCACCAGCTGGCCCCGGCGTGGGTGCGATACAGGCCCGTCAGGTCGTCCCAGAGCTGGTCGAACTCGGGAGTGTGCCGCCCGTAGCGGCCGCCCATGGACGAGTTCAGGTCGGGCAGGACGAGTCCGTGCGCGAGCAGGTCCGGTCCGATGGCCTGGGTCCAGCGCTCGAGGAGTTCGGCGCTTGAGTCGGGCAAGGTCCGGTCTCGGAGAAGGACCTCCTCCTCCCACAGCGGCTCGAAGATGCCGCCGCACCCGGGCAGCGCCGTCCGGAAGCCCTCCAGCAGGTGCTCTTTGGCCTCGGGCGGTCCGTTCAGCAGACGGTCGGTCCACGTCCGGGCGTGGTCGAGGTGGTAGCGCTCCTCCAGCCTGATGACCGACACGGCCTTGGCGAGCTCGGTCCACGACGAGCGCTCCAGCGACTCCAGCCGGACGTCGTCGGCCGTGTCGTACAGGTATTGGCGGGCCAGCGTGTAGCCCCACTCGCGGTTGGACCCCTCGCAGATGATTGCGTTGCGGTACTCGGTGGGCGGACGTCCGAGCGCCAGGGCGTCGGGGTCGCGCCCGTCCAGCGGCTCGGCAAGCTCGTACAGAAGCTGGGCGTGCGCGATCTCGTCCTGCGCGATCGACGAGAACGCAAGGTCGGCTTCGATCATGGGGGCCCAGCCCGTCCACTCCGAGTGCCGGTGCCCGATGACCAGTTCGTCGTCGGCCAGCGACAGGAGCAGCGCGAGCCGGGCGTGGTCGAGCTCAGCCATGTCCGGACCGGCCCCCCTCAGGCATGGGTCGGCGTGGGACCGTGGTCGGGCACCAGACCGCGCTCGGCAAGCTCCTTGCGGACGCGCGCGAACTTGGCCCCCACGCCGACGTAGCCGTCCGGGCGGCGGTAGGACTTGTCGGTCACGCCGCCCACGACCTCGTCCTCGGCGCAGAAGTGCAGCTCATCGGTTCCCCGCTCGCGGACGGCGTAGCGAAGTCCCTCGCCGCGGCGGAAGAACGACTCGCGCGCCAGGAGCATGGCCATCCTCAGGTCCGGTGCGAGGAGGCTGCCCACCAGGACGGGGTCCTCGGCCGCCCGCCGCTCGCCGAAGACCTCCCAGACGCGCACTAGCTCGCCTTGGGTATCCCGTTGAACGCGCTTCGCAC
>DATLNZ010000101.1 GCA_035536535.1 Actinomycetota bacterium
GGCGGGTAAGGACCGACTGCTCTCCATCGTCCTGGCCCGCGACACGGCCGGGGGGCGCCCCGACCAGATGTTCTACTGCACGCGGACGGATTGGGACGCGCGGACGATCCTGTCGCATTACGCGAATCGCTGGAGCGTGGAGGTGATGCACTTCAACGCCAAGCAGATGATGGGCCTGGAGGACCCGGCGAACCGGACGCCGTTGGCGGTCGAGCGGACGGCGCCGGTGGGGCTGGTGCTGTACGGCCTGACGCTGGTCTGGTTCGACCGCGACGGCCACCGATCGGTGTCGTTCCCCGACCGGCCGTGGTATCCGGGCAAGGAGGAGCCGTCGTACGCGGACATCCTGACGGCGCTGCGCCGGGAGAGCTGGCGCGGTCAATTCGCGGGTGAGGATTGGAACCAGGGGGGTCAAGAAACCCCGCTTGCCCAGCTTGTCGAGTTCGTCAGCCGCGCCGCCTGATCGACGACTCACCGCAGAGAGCACCGCTCGCGGACGAGTCAGAGAGCCGTGGGACCACCCCACCGAGTGGGGGTGGGGTGGTCAGAGACCGCACCTCAAATCTGCGGAACACGAACTTAGAGGGTGTACGAGAAGTCAAACTCAAGCCGGGTCAAGACGTCGGAGCATCAAATGGGTCATCGCCACGTAGATCCAGCACTCGCTCGACTCCTGAGTTCGGGTTTCGCACATTTACCGGCAGTTGGATAAGCATGTTGTATTGTGACCTCCTTGCGCCTCGGGGGTATCCTGGGAGTTGCACAGCAACCAGGGACCCTCGCCCCAAGGAGGCCGCACATGCAGCTTACACCCAGCTTCCGCTCGCTCCTACTCCGGTTCCGACCCGTCTTCACCGCGCCCACCCTCTCCACCTTCCTCTACATCGCCACCGGCTGGTGCCTCTCGCACCGCCACCGCTACGTCACCGAGCTGATCCAGTCCTCGGGCGCCGTCCATCGCGGACACCACAGCCGATACCACCGCTTCTTCAGCGACGCCGCCTGGTCGATCGACGAACTCTATGAGGCGCTGGCGCGCCAGGCCGTCGCCTCCTTCTACCCCGAGGGTACGATCGAGTTGGGCGTCGACGACACGCTCGCCCGCAAGCGCGGCCTGACGATCTTCGGCACCGGGATGCACCACGACCCGCTGATCTCCAGCCGGGCACGGCCCCACGTCAGTTGGGGGCACGATTGGGTGATCCTCTCGCTGATCATCCCGAAACCCGCCTGGTCGCCGACCAAGGTCTGGGCGCTGCCGGTGGCCATCCGGCTGTACAAGAACCGCCAGGGACTGACCAAGGGCAAGAATGGGCCGAGGGGCAAGGCCAAGGCCGAGGCGGAGCCGAAGCGCCCGCCCGACCCGAACCACCGGACCCGCCCCGAGCTGGCCGTCGAGCTGATCGGCCGGTTCGCCCGCTGGTTCCCCGGCCGGAAGGTGCTCGTCAGTGGCGACAGCGCCTATGGCGGCAAGAGCGTCTTGCGGCACCTGCCGAAGGACGTCGACCTGATCAGTCGGGTCGCCCCCAATGCGGCGTTGTACCGGCCGGCGCCGCCGCGCCGCCCCGATCAGAAGGGGGCGTCACGGAAGAAGGGGGACCGCCTGCCGGGCATGGCGGAATGGGCGGCCGACGCGACGGCTTGGGAGGACCTGGAGTTCGACCAGTACGGCCTGCACGCGGAGCTGAAGGCCAAGACGATTCGTGCCCTGTACTACAAGGCGGGCAAGGATCGACTGCTCTCGATCGTGCTGGCCCGCGACACGGCCGGGGGGCGTCCCGACCAGATGTTCTCCTGCACGCGGACGGATTGGGACGCGCGGACGATCCTGTCGCATTACGCGAATCGCTGGAGCGTGGAGGTGATGCACTTCAACGCCAAGCAGATGATGGGGCTGGAGGACCCGTCGAACCGGACGCCGCTGGCGGTGCAGCGGACGGCTCCGGTGGGCCTGGTGTTGTACGGCCTGACGCTGGTCTGGTTCCACCGCGACGGCCACCGGTCGGTGTCGTTCCCCGACCGGCCGTGGTATCCGGGCAAGGAGGAGCCGTCCTATGCGGACATCCTGACGGCGCTGCGCCGTGAGAGCTGGCGCGGTCAAT
>DATLNZ010000102.1 GCA_035536535.1 Actinomycetota bacterium
CATGACGGACATCTATACAGCCATCGTCCCGGCCACGCGGGACAGCTCCTCCCGCAGCGAGTCCGCCTCGGAAACCGAAAGTCCGGGAATCTCGGCGGACTTACCCGCGGCCGTGTAGACGAGCAGCTTGGTGAGTCCGAACGCGCGGTCCAGGGGGCCCTGGCGGTTCTCGACGTACTGGATCCGGTCGAACGGAACGAGCTTGTGGACGGCGAACAGGTAGCCGTGGCTGACGAACAGGTCCCTGTCCCTGATCTCGTACCGCCACCGGCGCCAGATAAGCGGCGGAGACACGAACGCCACGACCGCCACCGCGGCGGAGGCGCCTGCGGCGAGTGCGTGTGGGAGCACCAGGAGCGTCACCGTCACGAACGACGCGACGGCGACGCCCAACGTGATCATCGCGCCGACCAGCCACCACGCGAGGCGGAGCCGGGGGTCGAGGCGCTTGGACGGGAGCCGCATGACCAGGCATCCTACCGTCCGCATCCCTGCGGTCCCCTGAAAGTCATCCTCAGGGTCGCGCGGCGATCGACCACGTCCCTGACTGCTGAACTGCGTGTCGCTCGGCCACCTCGGCGACGGGGCCGCCTCGGCGGAGATCTCGCCACTCGACGACCTGGACATGCGTGCGAGCCTCCACGGACCCTGCGCTCAGGACAAACCTGCCGTCGATCACAGCCAAGCCCGGCATCCACACGTCGCGCATCCAATCCAGGGGAAGTTCCACCGTCACGCCTTCGCCCCCTGTAGGGGGACCGAGCCGGGCCCCCATACCAGGCAGACCAATGTTCCACTCCGGGTCGGGCACGGCCACTCCGGCTTCAAGCCAGCTCTGCGCGCTCTCGCTCCAGGATCTGGTGGCGATCCGGATGGTGGCCGAGTTCAACGCCTCCTGCCACTCCCACCGTGAGCCCGACAGCATCCTCGACAGGACCCGTTCCCCAAGCAGCCTTCGCATTGGCGGGGGCAGGCGCAGAGCTACGAGAAGCGCGCGAGCGACGTCCACCATCTTCCGAGCTTCCGCGAACTGCTCCTCCGTGCCACCAACCGTCCGGGAGAGTCGGAAGAGGTGCTCCATGCCACCGGGACTGACCAAAGACGCTCGGGCAACGACCTTGTCGCGCTCCGCGACCGTGAGTGTTGTCTCGTCCAACAGGGTCACCAGGCTGTCCCAGTGGTTCGGAGGGCGCTTGGACAGCAGCCGCCACGCCATCCGGATCTCCAGGCACGGGGGCAACGCGCCGCCAAGTACCGCCAGCACATCCTCTCGCTCGTCGTGGTCGTGCAGCAGCAGTTGGTCGCCGGCCGAGGTGATTGTGTGGCTATGGCCCCAGCAGTCGATCGCCGTGGAGAGCGGCCGCGGACCAGCGTGGGTCATCGCCTGCAGATGCCCGGAGGCCGGGGGACGAAACCTTGGTCTCCCACCGCAGATCACCCCCTCGCGTCAAGCTATCTTGACGCACGACCTTCGTCAAGGTACCTTGACCTCCATGACGTCCCCCTCCGCAGCAATCTCCAAGGAAGCTTCCAAGATCCGCAGCAGGGATCCTGCCGTGGGCCTGCGGGCGGTCGCCGCGATGCGCCGGCTGGTCGAGGCGCTGGAGCGGGTCCATGTGGACAACGCACGAGCGGCGGGATGGTCCTGGCAGGAGATCGCAACCCACTTGGGCGTCTCGAAGCAGGCGGTCCATGAGAAGCACTCGAACCGACTGGGAGGGGACGACCGATGAGCCGCAAACTCGACCCGCAGGCGAAGGAAGTCATGAGGCTGGCCTATAACGAAGCCGAGCGCCTGGGCGACGACTACATCGGCTGGCACCACCTGCTTTCGGCGTTGGCGCGCTTTGAGGAAGAGGGATCTCCGGGACTGCTTTGCCGACTGGGAGTATCTGCTGCTGACATCCGGTCAGCGCTGGCCCCCGACCGGCCCTACATGGACGACGACGAGGCTCTGGCAGCCATCGGCGTGGATGCCGCGGCCGTTCGGGAGTCAGCAGAGTCGGAGTTCGGCCCCAATGCGGCTCGTCCCGTGCGACTCATGCGCTACCAACCGCTCCTAGATCACGCTCTGTGTTACGCCGACGCCGATGCGGAGAGGTTGGGCAGCGAGAAGGTCTCTCCCCTGCACCTGCTCCTGTCTCTGGCGCGCGACCTCCAGGGCGAGCAATACCTAACGGAAGTGGGCCTGGAGAGGCCTCCGCTGATAGAGGCCGTTTTGAACGAGTTGGGGGTAGAAGGAGAGGACCGGGACCGATACCTCCGCGCCCGACGCCTCGACAAAGAGCGGGAACGGGAGTCCAAGGATGTCCTGACTCGATGCTTCCAGCAGGCGCTGGTTCCAGCCGGGGAGCTGCGCGAGCGCCTCGAGGCGCTTCTCATGTCAGGCGGGAATCTAGCGCTGGCAGGGGACGAGTCGATGAAGGCATTCCTGGATCTGTCCAATCGGCTCTCCGTGACCGTCATCGACGCGACTGGCGAAGACAGCCAGTGGCCGGGTTGGTGGATCTCCGTGCACGCCGGGACCCGACAAGCCTTCCTCCAGGGCGCAGCCGTGCATCCGGATGGTCGCGTGTCGGCCGTGACAGTGTCGGATTTGTCGCTGCTTCCTCCTTGGCTGGGTCGCGACCACGCCCCGTGGTTGGAGCGGTCGGACAGCTAGGGCAGCCACCTCCTTATGGACATCGTCGCTGGAACCGGGACGCCTACGCGAGAAGCTACGCGTGTACGGGCGAAGGGACCGAGGTGGCGTGCCAAGCGAAATCCGAACGATCCCAACGCACCACCAGGGGGTCCGGCCAGTCGTCGTGCGCTTCGGCAAGGCCCTTCAGGACGAACTGGTCATCCAGGACGTCCCTCCCGGGGCTGGCGATCTCGCGGAACCAGTTGGGCCGGACGAACAGCCCCACAAGCCCGGTTCGTCCATCCGTCCATCCGGTGATCCCCGGCTTCCAGTGGGGCGGGATCACGAAGCACCGGACATCGACGGGCCCCGGAGCAACGGACTTCAGACTCTGAGCCGCCCGCTGCTTGAGTCGCAGATCGTGGGGGCTCAGCTGGTCCTCGAACCACGTGAGCGCCGCCAGCACCCTCACGCCGGTTTTTTGTGGCTCCGGCATCGACTCGATGAACCGTCGAAGCTCCATGGCGGCAACGAACTCGCTGGGATCACGTGCGCCGGCCCGCAGTGCGGGAGAGGCCAGCCGGGGCGGCACCGGCACCAGCGTCATACCTAGCTCAGCAAGGCGTCTGGGGTCGGAGTCCTCGTCCATCAGCGCGTCGCGGTGCATCGGGTCGTCCCAATCCAACCGAGCGGCAAGTGTGTTGATGAACTGGCAGGTGGGAGGGATGCTTCCCACGGCCTCTGCCACTCCCTCGCTATGGACATCGTGGTCCGGAAAGCCGAGGAACCCGTCCTCGAACACGACCCGATGACGCTGGTTCAGACAACTGACCCACACGACCAGACGACGTCTCTCCTGAACGGGCACCTGAACAGCGCCGTCGTAGGTGGGGAGCCGATCAGTCGTTGTCATCGCCCACCGGCGGCTCTGCGGATAGATGCTTTAGGAAGTCTTCGGCGCTCAGGCCCGACGCTTCGCACATTCGAGCAACATCCGTTCCTTTCGAAGACAACAGACGCAGGACCAGCTCCCTCAAGGTCGGACCCTGCTCGGCCATAGTCATCCTGAGATCGAAGGAGACGGGCAGGGGCTGCTCCATCCCCCCGGCTTTCCGCGGGTCCCAGTCCTTGGGCGGTTCGCCGAATCGCTCAACAGAGGGTGAGGAGTCCAACCACGTCCGGGCGGCTGCCGCCACGCCAGACTTCTGGAGGGCGTCCGCGATCGCGAGTTCGGTCTCGGAGGCTCCCCACCTAGTCTCAGCCGCGGCAATCAGTGCATCCAGCGTTGTCTGAGAGGGGCTGCCGCGCTTCCGCGCCATGATGCCCGCTCGCTTGAACACCATCCGGAGAGCTGGCTCTCGCGCATGGATCCGTTCGAAGAACTCCTTCTTGCCTTCAGGGGATTGAATGCGCGCCAAGAACTCCGTGAGTTCTGCAGGGGGCTCATCTGGACGTGAAGGCGTCATGCGACTTCAAACGTAACGCGAGCTAGCCGCCGCGCCTCCGTGTGAGATGGCGACTCGCGCCCGCCGGGAGGCCAGGGTGTACCGAGCCAGTCGCCAGGCTGCAGCCGCTGCAACCGCCGCCACCACAACTGTGAGGACGAGATAGGCGGCAAGTGGCAGCAAGGAGACTCCGGAGTCAGGTTCGTTGAGATTCGTTGCCACAGCGAGGATGAGGTAGAGGCATGACGCAGCAGCCAGGGCCGAGATGATTGCGGCCGCGATGGCCACCATCCACAGCAGAGTGTCTCGGATCGCAGACACGGCCTCCCTTCGTCGGGTCATCTCGGCCGGCTAGGAATGAAACGGTCAGGGGTCTTAGGGGCCGGGATCTGGTCCATCTTCGACCTCCATCTGGACTGCAGGATCCGCTGTCAGCCGCCGTTGCCACTCCCCGTACTCGGCCTCCGAGAGGTACTCCACAGTGAAGCGATCGGGTGGATACGACATCAGCGTGTCCATGAGTTCCCGGTACTCGGGATCCAGCGCCCGGCGACTCAGATGCTCGGACACCAACGCCCTGAGGGCCTCGCCTTCCGATGGCCCCCGCGCCTCAACCCCGAACTCCGGGTAGGCCGCCACCCAAACGTCTGGGCTCTCGCGGGAGACGACGGGTTTGTAACGCACGTGCCTTATCGGCAGCGCAGCGATAGCGGCCTCGCGTGTGGGTGCTTCCGCAGGCGGAGTCCTCAGGTCCGGCCACCAGGCCGTCCATGTGCCATCGGGGTTGTGGGCCACCTGCGGACCGGGGTCCAGCTGGGCCGCCAGGCTCTCGAAGTCCTCCGAATCCATAACGGCTCCTCGGGCAGGGGGCCTTGCCGAAAGCCAAAGATACTCCCGACCCGGGTGACTCCCCTGGAGATAGACCTTGGGCCGAAGTGAGGAGATGCTCGCCTGTCGTTGCGTCGACCAGCGTATGCACCCGCGCGGGCCCCTCCTGACCACGAACGAAGTTGTAGTGAACCCTGCTCCATGCGAACACCCACACAAGCCTTCGCTGGTATGTCGGCGTCGCTCCAGGCAGGCCGGTCCCGGCGTCGGGGTCGGTGAAGAGAGCCAGGAAGGCGCGATCCGGTTCCTCATTGTGGAGTCGCTGCTCCCGCATCACCCGTCTGGCCTCCTGCAGCGAGACGTTGGGCTCGACATCAGGGGTGGGCGGGTCCAAGCGTCGCGAGTTCCCCTCCTCCAGGCTGTACCCCCGGTCCAGTCGGGGCTCGTTGGGTGCCTGCGGACGGTCGCAGCTCGCGAGCAGCAACGCTGTGCCGACGAGTGCGGCGACGAGAGCCGGACGCGCCAGGACAGGTGAAGCTCCTGTCATTGCTGAGTCTCTGGAAGGTCGAAGTGCTTGATCGCGGCGACCGCGACCTCCTCGGGTGACAGGGTGGTGTTGTCCACGCGCAGCCAGTCGTCGCGCTGCGTGAATTCGTTCGGAGCCTTGAACTCGTACTGCGCCTCATGCTGAAGCAGGACATCCCTTGACCGGGCGACATCTCGCTTGGACGGCTTCTCCGCCAACCGAAGCTCATGCTCGTTGCGCCGCAGTCGCTCCTCCAACGGAGCCTGAAGTTCGAGGAAACGCACGCGTCCTCCCCTCGAACGGAACGGACGCGTGCGCTCCTCCAGCGCGTCGGCCTCCGACGGCAGGTTGAAGGCCCAAACGAAGGTGAAGATCAAGCCCGGGAGGTCGCTTTGTGCCACCTCCTCGAACACCGATCGTCGGAAGCCCTCCACCAGCCGTCCGAACGATGGGTGTCCGTAGTCGAAGAACTGCAGGACGGGCTCGATCGACATGTGGTTGTGGAACAGCCGGTACCCGGTGCGGAGAGCGATTTCCCGGCCCACCGACATCTTGCCCACTGCGGGCGGACCCACAATGAGCAGCAGGTCGGGAGCGCGAACAGGTGCACCGGCTTCTCCCACTTCTCCTCCGCCTCGGTTCCCCTGGGGTTCTGGCACCGCACCTGCGACCGCGAACGGTCAGATCGGGAGCCGGGACGCAACTGGAACCGTGAGGTCCCCGCGCCGAACCCAGTTCACCACTGTCGCGATCTCCCTGCCGCCCTCCGTTGACTCAACGTGCAACACCGCTGAACCGTTCATCAGGGTCCT
>DATLNZ010000103.1 GCA_035536535.1 Actinomycetota bacterium
CAGCTGCTGTGGCGGGCGCTGGATGACCTGGAGGACGTGAGCCGGTTGGACTGCCACTTCGCAAGACTCGTCGAGGCGGGCGACCTGGACGCTCAACTCGCCCGAGCATGGACGATCGTCCGGTGTGTGGACTACTGGCTCTGGGGGCTCGGCGTGGGGCTGACGCACGATCCGGTCAAGTGCGAAACGATCATCGACTGGGCGGGTTGAGCGAGGTCGGACGACTGGCTCCGACATGACGACGAGGTGACGTCCCGAGTGAGCTCGCTCAGGTTGCCCGAGAACCTGTCGTTCACGCTGCGCCGGCTGGGCGACGAAGGCCGGCAATGGACAGACCAGCTGCCGGAACAGGTGGGGGATCTGGAGCGGCGATGGGGGCTGACCACCGGACCGGCCTTCGAGCCCGGCGGCTACTGCGCCTATGTCGTCCCGGCCTCCTGCGAGGACGGGTCACGTGCCGTCCTCAAGATCACGCTGCCGAAGGAGTCCGCTCGCCGGCAGAGTGACGCCCTGCGGCTCTGGGACGGACGGGGCGCGGTGCGCGTCCTGCGCGAGGAGGCCTGGGTCCTCCTGCTCGAGCGATGCGAACCCGGGGCACCGCTTACGGACAGCCACCTGACGGAGGATCAGGCGCTCGCGGCGACGGGTGTCCTGCGCAGGATCTGGCGTCCGGCTCCCGATACCCCCCGGTGGCCGCGCCTGACGGACCGGGCGGCCCTGTGGCCGGACGAGCTTCGTTCGCTCAACGAGGCCCACATGACCCCGTTGAGCGCCAACCTCATCGAGGACCTCGCCGGGTTCGCAGCCACGATCGCTGAGGCCACCGGACACGACACGCTCCTGCACGGGGAGATCGGCCCCCAGAACGTCTTGTCGGCGCAGCGGGAGCCGTGGCTGGCCATCGATCCGGAGCCGGTGGTGGGCGACCGCGCCGCCGACGCCGCGTACCTGGCCTGCTACGTCCCGGACGAAGCCGAGTCGTGCCCCGAGGCAGACGTCTTCCAGCGGCGAATCCGGCTGCTGGGGACCAACTTGGACCTGGATCGTTCCCACCTGACGTGGTGGGCGCTGCTGACGGCGGTCCAGGAATTGCTGGGCGGCTTCAATGCCGGCACCACCTGGACGCGCGTGAAGATGGAAAGGGCCGGGGTGTTGGCGAGCCTGGTTACGTAGGCCCGTCGGCTTGCCTGCCGGGCCCCCCGCTCAGGCCCCCGCGACGGCGTAAAGCTCCCAGTCCCCCGGCAGGCCCTTGAGCGCATGGGAGCCCCGGGACGCGAACCGGGCGCCGGAGCCGACCACGATCCCCGGGACGGTCGCCGAGGTCCAGACTTCGCCGGGGGACGCAAGGTCCATGACGCGTCTGGCGATGTGGACACCGATACCGCCGATGTCACGGTCGAGGAGCTCTACCTCGCCGGTGTGGACGCCGACGCGCACCTGCAGGCCCAGCGCGACGGCTCCGTCCACGACGGCGGTCCCGCACCGGATGGCTGACGTCGGCCCGTCGAAGGTGGCCAGAAAGCCGTCGCCGGTGGTCTTGACCTCCTCGCCTCCGAACCTGTCCAGGGCCCGGCGGACCATCGCGTCGTGTCGCGCCAGCACGTTCCGCCACTCCGAGTCGCCTTTCTCGGACGCCGCGCCAGTGGAGCCGACGATGTCGGTGAAAAGGACGGTCGCGAGCTTGCGCCTCGGCTCCGGAGCCGACTGCGTGCCGGTCACCACCTGCTCGATCTCCGCCAGGACCTCATCGACGTTCTGGGTCCAGAACAGGTGGTCCTCGCCGTCCAGCTCGACCATCCGCGCCCCCGGTACGTGCTCGGCTATGTACCTGCCCAACGCGATCGGGACGACGATGTCCCGCACGCGGTGCATCACGAGGGTGGGGACGGTTATGGCCGGCAGGGCCTCGCGGATGTCCATGTGGAGGAGCGCGTTGAAAGCATTGCGGATGTCCCTGGGGCCTGCGGACAGGCGTTGGAACTGGGCCCACCAGCGCACTACGGCCTGGTCGCCGGAGACGCTCGGCGCCCAAAGGTCCAGGCCCACCCCCGTTCCCCACCCGTCGGCCATGTAGTCGCGCGCCCATTCGATGAGTTCGCAGGGCGTGCCGATCGGGTAGTCCGGAGCCTCCGCTACGCGGGCGCCGGCACCGTACACCAGAAGCCCCGACACCCTGTCCGGCCGCGTTGCCGCCAGCAGCAACGCGGTCGCCCCTCCCTCAGAAAAACCAAGGATGTGCGCCCGGGGTACGCCCGAAGCCTCCATGACGGCTAGGGCGTCGCTCATGTGGTCCTCGAGCGTTGCGATGCCAATTCCACGGTCGGACAGCCCGGTGCCGCGTTTGTCGTAGGTGATCAGCCGGCAGAACGAGCTGAGCACCTCGAGGAACCGGGCCAGCGTCGGTTCCTCGAGGGCGAACTCGATGTGGGAGACGAAGCCAGGTATTAGCAACAGATCAGGGCCGGAACCCCTCGCCGAGTAGGCGAGGCTGACGTCCCCGTTGCGGGCGTAGGCGATCACCGGTTCCACGCCGACAGTGTTCCCCGCGGGGGCCCTGGGGGCAACCCGGAGGTCTCGGTTACCGTGCTCCTAGCTGGTCCGGCGAGGTGACGAAAGGGCATCGAAATGCGCATCGGCGTTGTGATCCTGCCCGAGACCCCGTGGGCCCGAGCCGCCTCGAACTGGCGTCTGGCGGAGGACCTCGGCCTCGACCACGCGTGGACCTACGACCACCTGGCCTGGCGGGAATTGCGCGACTCGCCGTGGTTCGGCGCCGTCCCGACCCTGACGGCCGCAGCCACGGTCACCACGAAGATCCGTCTCGGGACGCTCGTGTCCTCGGCCAACTTCCGCCACCCCGTTCCATTCGCAAAGGAGATCATCACCCTGGACGACGTTTCGTCCGGACGACTGACGATCGGCATCGGCGCCGGAACCACGCAGTGGGACGCGTCCATGCTCGGACAGGTCCCCTGGACGCTGGCCGAAAGGACGGCCAGGTTCGCGGAGTTCGTCCGCCTGCTGGACGAGCTGCTCCGCAGTCCGGAAACCACGTCCCGAGGCCGTTTCTACTCCGCCGACGAGGCCCGGACCTACCCGGGGTGCGTCCAGGCCCCCCGCGTCCCCTTCGCGGTAGCGGCCTCCGGGCCCAAAGGGATGCGGCTGGCTGCCGGGTTCGGTCAGACGTGGGTGACGGCGGGCGACGGTTCCCGGGAGCGCTCTCTGGGGGCCGAGGAGGGAGCCGCCCTCGTGCGAGAGCAGTGCGCGCGGCTGGACGAAGCCTGCGCCGACGTCGGACGTGATCCGTCGTCCATTTCCCGGATAGTCGTGACGGGCGGGCGTCTGTCATCTGGAATGGGTTCAGCCGGTGAGTTCGAGGAGACGCTCTCGCGGTACGCCGAAGTTGGCATGACCGACCTCGTCGTCCACTGGCCGCGGCCCCAGGACCCGTACAAGGGCGACCTCGGCCGCTTCGAAACGATCCTGGCGAACCGGACGTGAACCCGCGCTGCGATGCACCGGCTCTCGGCTGACCGGCTGCGTCTGGCGAGGGCATACTCGAAGCCATGAGCGACCGGCTGTGCCTTCTGTCCGTCCACGCCCACCCCGACGACGAGGCCTCCAAGGGGGCCGGCACCGTCGCGCGCTACGCGGCGGAGGGGGTCCGGACGGTGCTCGTGTGCTGCACCGGAGGCGAGGCCGGGGACATCCTCAATCCCGCGATGGACCGCGAGGACGTCCGGTCGCGGCTGCACGAGGTCCGGATGGACGAGCTGCGCACGGCGGCGGACATCATCGGCTACGAGGAGCTGTGCCTGCTCGGCTACCGCGACTCCGGGATGCCCGACTCCCCGCACAACGACGACCCGATGTGCTTCGCCAAGGCCGACCTGGTCGAGGCGGTGGGACTGCTCGTGGCGATCATCCGCAGCGAGCAGCCGCACGTGCTCATTACCTACGGCGACGACCAGAAGTCCTACCCGCACCCGGACCACCTGCAGGTGCACTCCGTGAGCATCGCGGCCTTCGACGCCGCCGGCGACCCCGCCCGCTACCCGGAGGCCGGACCGGCGTGGCAGCCGCTGAAGATGTACTACTCGGCGTGGTCACGCGAGCGGGCCAGGGCGCGCCACGAGAAGTTCCTGGAGCTGGGACTGGAGTCGCCGTACAAGCCCGAGTGGTTTGACCGCGACTGGCAGGACCACCGCATCACGACGAAGATCGACCTCACCGGCTTTGAGGACATCTCCCAGCGCGCGCTGCTCGCCCACGCCACGCAGGTGGACCCGAACTCGCCTTTCTGGTTCGGCCTCCCCGAGGACGTCGCGAGGACGATCTACCCGCACGACGACTACATCCTGGCCCGCAGCCTGGTCGAGGTGCACCCTCCGGAGACCGACCTGTTCGCGGGAGTGAGGGATCAGGTGGGAGCCTCGGAGCGACAGTAACGCCGGCCCGTCAGTAGTGTCGGATCGGCGTCGCTTCGGCCTCCGGGTCGCCCTGCGGGTTCGGCGGCGAACTCGTCCCGACGTGGGTGACGACTCCGTTCTTCCAGGCGTTCCACTCGTCGCAGGCCTTTCGTCCCTCGGCCGATGAGGCCGGGTCCAGGCCAAGCAGCTCCCACATCGTGCAGGCGTAGGCGGGGGCGAGCATCGATCCGGCGGAGTTCGTCTCCTGGTAGTGGTCCTTGTAGGTGATGCCCGGCCAGGCGCGGTCCACCACGTAGTCCGGACGCTGCGACGAAGCCATCTGC